>RFJA01000088.1 GCA_003695065.1 Alphaproteobacteria bacterium | reverse complement strand
CCCTTCTATGCAGCGACGCCGGTAGTTACATGACGGGCCAGAATATTTGTGTCGACGGGGGCTGGACCATATGGTGATGAAGGTTGGTATGATTGGCCTCAGCGAAGGCAATGGTCATCCATTTTCATTTTCCGCGATTATAAACGGATACGATGCTGAAGCCTTCAGCCAGGCCGGGTGGCCGGTGATTTTTGACTATTTGGAGAAACAGGACAAGGCGGAAATCGGTCTGGAAGGCGTAGAAGTCAGCCATGTCTGGACCCAGGATCCGGCCATTTCGGATCATCTTAGCCGCAGCTGCTTCATCCCAAACATTGCGCGAAACCCCGAAGACATGATCGGCGATGTCGACGCGGTCATAATTGCGCGGGATGACTATGAAAACCACTTGACCATGGCGTTGCCGTTTCTTCAAGCCGGCCTGAACGTATTTGTAGACAAGCCGCTCGCAATTGACCCCGAAGAATTGGCTGTGCTAGTCCCCTATCTCAAAAAGGGACAGCTTTTGTCCGGATCGGGTTTCAGATTTGCACAGGAACTCGATGAGTTGAGATCACAACCAGACACCCTGGGTCCCCTGGTTCTCGTCGAGGCCACCGTCGTCAACGGCCTGGAAAAATACGGGATCCACATGCTTGAAGCCCTCGCGGGCCTGGGCTTCGGTGTCCCCAAATCTGTTTCTCGCATTTCGGACCATCGGGACATGTTTTTATTCACGATGCCGGATGATACGCCGCTCCTGCTTAGTTGTTTGGGCTCTGTGGGGAAAACCTTTCATCTCGGCTTCTATGGCAAGTACGGCAATCTACAGATTGATCTACATAACAATTTTGCGGCATTCCGCCGCCTGCTCATGAATTTCTTTGAGACTGTGACCTCCGGTGCTTTTTCCTATGCCCCCGAGGAAACCCTCGCATTGATGAAAGCGATTAAGACCGCAAGGGATTGCCGCCCGTATGAAACGGCACCAATATCGTGGTGATCCGTTCCGCGTTTCCCAAGGAGACATGATGTCGAGCAAAAGATTGCACAATAAGGTTATCCTCGTGTTTGGAGGGCTCGGCCTTCTTGGCAAGACCCTATGCAAGGCCATTCGCACGGTCAATGGAACCCCGGTCATTGCCGATGTTTCCCATGACGCGTACCGGGACTGGCTTGCAAAAGAGGGGTTGTCGGACACGGACTTTCCATTTGTTCCGGCCGATATACTGGAAACGATATCGGTTGATAAAGCCCTCAGGACTGTGCATGAAACCTTTGGCAGGCTGGACGCGGTCCTTAATGCGGCTTATCCGAGGAACAAGAACTATGGCGTGAAGTTTCTTGATGTCAGTCTTGCGGATTTTAACGAGAACGTAAGCCTACTTCTTGGGGGATATTTCAATGTTATGCAACGCGCGGCCAAATTCTTTCTGGACAACGAGGCAGGCGGGAACATAGTCAATATTTCATCGATTTACGGTGTAATTCCGCCGAGATTCGAGATCTACAAAGGTACGAGCATGACGACTCCGGTAGAATATGCCGCAGCAAAATCTGCGTTGCAGCATGTCAGCCGATATGCGGCAAAATATCTTAAGGGATCAAACATACGAATCAACTGTGTCAGTCCCGGTGGATTACTGGACAACCAGCCGGCCCCCTTCCTGAGCGCGTATGGCGAGCATTGTAATTCGAAGGGTATGCTAACACCGGATGACGTTGTCGGTACCATATTATTTCTACTATCGGACGATTCGGCATATGTCACTGGTCAAAATATTGTCGTCGACGATGGCTTTACATTATAGTCCCGCTTCCAGCCGACCGTGAGCGTGGGAAACATGACCACCACCTGGAAAAACGTTTGCCTGCCGAGAAACGCGTCGATACGGGAAGCAATGCAGGTCATCGACGCGGGGCACCTTCGAATCGCCCTCCTAGTGGGCGATCAACTGGAGTTGTTGGGCGTCGTCACCGATGGTGATATTCGCAGAGCATACATTTCCAACAGATCCTTCGACGATCCAGCTCTCTCGGTGGCAACGACAAAGCCGTTCACGGCGCGACAGGATGAGCCTCGCGACCGCTGGCTGGACAAATTGGTTCGCAATAGTCTCGTCGCACTTCCGATTGTCGACGCTGAAAACAGAGTTGTCGGCCTAGAAACCATTCACTCTTTTTTCGAAAGACCGCAGTTAGAAAATCCCGTGTTTCTGATGGCCGGCGGTTTCGGAACGAGACTTCAGCCGCTCACCGAGAATTGCCCGAAACCGATGCTTCCCATCGGAGGCAAGCCGATCCTGGAAATTATTATCGAGTCATTTATCGAACAGGGTTTCCGTAACTTTTTCATTTCCACACATTATATGCCCGAGCTGATCCGGAACCATTTCCAAGACGGATCACGATGGGGCGTATCCGTTCGCTACGTCCATGAAGAGCGACCGCTGGGCACCGGCGGCGCTCTCGGTCTGCTTCCGCGCGACGTTCCCGATATGCCGATCGTAATGATGAACGGCGATATCCTGACAAAGGCCAATTTCGTTGAAATGTTGGGCTTTCACCAATCCAAGAACGCGGCTATCACCGTCGCCGTACGAAAATACAACTACCAAATACCCTACGGGGTGCTGGAAATCGAAGATCTGACTCTTACAGGGGTCACAGAAAAGCCGGTCATTAGCCATTTCGTGAATGCCGGTATTTACATTATATCACCAGAAATCCGCGATTTGGTTGCTCCCGACACGCGGATCGACATTACAGATGTTATCTCGGACCTTGTGGACCGGGGAAAAACAGTAGCGACTTTTCCTTTGCACGAGTCTTGGATCGATATTGGCGATCATAAGGAGTTCAACCGGGCCCGGAAACAATTCGAAGCACCAGGAGCAGGCGACAACGAGAATAAATTCTAATGACATATTCCTCTCTATACAGATTCTGTATAGTTTATTATTTCACTTCTTTTGGTGTTCTTGGCGTCCTATCAATATTCAGATTGATGGATATTGCGAATGTCGCAGAACTTATTAAATTTCTGCTTATACTTCTTATACCAGCCCTTCTAGTTCTTTCGTATTATGGAATAAAGAATAGATTAAAACTCGACTGGACCTCTCTTTTTCTGTTTTTTGTTATTGTCTGGGGCGGCTTTGTGGGCATTCTCCGCGGCAACGCGTTTCTTCCAACCATAAGCGACACGGCCGCGGTCTCCATCGCTGCTCTCGCCTACGTCACGAGTTTGCAAAGGTGGGCCGCGGCCGGCTCTTTCGTCCCGATCATGAAATATTCAGCCACCATTATCCTGGTTGCAGCCCTTGCTTTTGTCGGCATCGGCTATTTATTGCGATTCGGTCTTGGCTACGAGTTTTATTTCAGCCTCAGCGATATAACATTGATCATCACCTTGTCATGGGGACTTGCAGCAAGAAAAAATGCAATTACTTTCCTTTCACTTGCCTGCATTTTGCTTGGCGGCAAGATTGGCGTTCTAGCCGCGGCAGCGTTGGTTATTCTGACGCATGTGAGCCTGAGTTTGCGCGCCCGGGCGGTTTCCGTGATCATCGGCGCGGTCGCTGTCATCGCCCTGTTTAACGGCCTGATGTATTGGTCGGCCGACAAAGATGTACCCGACGACGGACCTTTGGCCTCTCTATCGAACAAGCTACTCGTCCTATACAATCCATACCGGGTCGATCTCGAGATGCTCGATCCCTCTGACCTGGAAGGAACACCAATCGAAGACATCGGAGGGGGACGGCTCGCCGAGGTCATTTATTCCCTGGGAAAGCTAGCGCGCCTCCCATACCATCCATTCCTATTGGGGGGCGGCAGCGGTTTTACCTATGACATGTGGTATATGGGGGAATTTCGTCCGGACACCAAGAATGCCCACTTCACGCCAGTGTCTCTCATTGGAAAATTCGGCATACCTGTGGCCGTGGCTCTTTATCTGGTGGTCATTGCAAGAATTCTCAAAGCATATTCCATTATTCAGAAACTCGGAGCCCGCACACCTGTTCATCAGGCAATGTTATATTTCTGTGTAGCAAATATTATATTCTCATTCACTGCCTATTCTTTTTTCAATGTTGTGGTCTTCTGGTTTTTTCTTGGTTTATTGGCGAATAGCCATTTCTGGAAAAAAGCAAAGGAACAAAACGCCGCGACGCCAGGATATCCCGAGACAACGAGTGTACCGTGTGCGGAATAACCGGATTTATCTCTAATTCGACTTCGACCGAGGAGATCGCGGAGTCAGTACGGCGCATTGCCCACCGGGGACCCGACGCCGATGGCACGGTCATAGGCAAACTGGGAGACATGACCTTTGGGCTCGGTCATACCCGGCTCAGCATTATCGACCTCGACAAACGCGCCAATCAGCCAATGTCTTCCCAGGACAATCGCTTCTGGCTGACATACAACGGCGAAATCTACAACTATCTGGAACTGCGAACCGAACTCGAAACGATTGGCTATCAGTTTCGCACAGATTCCGATACCGAGGCTCTTCTCCACGCGTTTGCACACTGGGGCGTGGATTCATTCCGCAGACTACGCGGAATTTTTGCCGCCGTGATACTCGACACCAGGACGGGGTCGGTTTTTCTTCTGCGCGACCAAATGGGCGTTAAGCCTCTATACTACCACCTGACCGATGACGGCGAACTTTTTTTCGCCAGTGAACTGGCGGCGCTGTTCGCCTATAACGCCGTACCGCAATCGGTCAATGATGATGATTTGTACGAATTTCTAAATTGCGGATTCGTTTGGGAGCCCCACACAGGCTTTCGCGATATTCTCAAAGTCGAGCCCGGTAACTATGCGCTCTTCAATAGGGGGCGCCTTGAAAAGCAGGCCTATTTCTCACTCGATGAAAACACACGATTGGCGAACCAGTCTGACATAGCGACTTCTATTCGGTCCGCCTGCAATGAACAACTGGTGGCAGATGTCCCGGTTGCTCTGCTGTTCAGCGGTGGTACGGATTCAACCGTTATCGCGAACGAAACGCGTGACAAGGTCCAAGCCCTGTTCATGCGGTACAATGATCACGAGACCATAAAAGCCGGCCAGGTGAACGACAAGGCCTTTGTGCAAGCCATCTCGGACAAACTTGAGCTTGAGACAAGTGAGATCGACTTTACGGTCAGTCCGCAAAATGCGGATGATTTTCTCTTTTCCATAAAATCGCTGGCCGACGAAATTGGCGAACCCATTTCGGATTACACCTACAGCGCCAGCAAAGACATCTGCGGGCTAGCACGCTCCCGCGGATTCAAGGTTGTTCTATCCGGCATGGGTGGTGACGAAGCCTTCGCCGGTTATCCCCGTCATCTTCTGGTCTATCTTCTCGCGAACCGGTCGATATTAACTCCTATACTGGGTGTTCTGAGAACGCTCCTCAGGAAAATCCCGCGAATATCGAAAAAGATTAGCCGCCTTATGTCCTATCTAAGCGAGGAGGACTTCGCGCTCGCGTATTGCCGCACTCTGGGCTATTTTTCGGACGCGGAACTGAAAGCACTGGTTCCACACCATCACGAGAAAAAATTGTCTTTCAAAAACAGGTTATCGGGCTTTTTGGATCCGGTCGGCAGAGCGACCCGCCTTAAGAAAGCGTTGCGCCTCGACTACCATGGATTCCTGGCTCATAACCTCACGGTAGCGGACCGGTCGAGCATGCGTGTGGCAGTAGAAATGCGCGTACCGCTTCTTGATCACCGTCTTTATGTTCAAGCCACAAACCTGTCGGACTGGACGCTCTTAAGGCACTTCCGAACCAAGGCCGTATTGAAAAGACTTTTGCGGCCCCGGCTCGGAAAGACCCTGGCGGAACGTCCTAAAACTGGCTTCAACCCGCCGCTCGACGGCCACATTGATGGATTGGGAAAAGAGAGGCTTGCGGAGCTTTTAACGACCGGTCCAATAACGCGATATCTTAATACAGACGTGATATCGCGCTTGCTGGACGATCATTTCGCCAAGCGCGAGAATAACACCTATAAACTCTGGCAGCTGCTTTTCCTACGATTCTGGCTCGAGCGTTGGGACGTCCGGAAATGACGCGCGCCGGGCTCTCCCAAAGCTGGCATTTCTTGCGCAATCTCCGGCGACAACAGATGATGTGGCGTGCCGCTTACCTCATCAAACGCAGATTTAACTGGCATCGCGCCCCCGAGCCGTCCATTTCACCCGGGTTACAGACCAAGCTTCCCGAGACCTTTTTGCCGGCACGGCCCACCGCCACCCGGATAGGCGCGAACGAAATCGTTTTTTCCTTTCTCAACCAGAGCGTAACCAGCGATATTCCTGTTGACTGGGAATCCCTTGAATCTACCCAGTCTCACCTCTGGGCCTTCAACCTGCACTATATGGAATACCTTGAAGCTCTGGACACCACAACATTCCAAAGGCTCGTAACCGACTGGATCGCGGGGAATCCGGTCTCGCGACAAAGTTCATGGCGGACAAGCTGGAGTGCGTACACCATTTCATTGCGAACCGTAGTCTGGATGCAGCAGATCGCGCGCAGAAAACCCAGCTTGAACCAGGAATTTCTGGACCGGACATTACGTTCCTTATACCAGCAAATCCACTACCTTGAGCGTAATCTGGAGCTCGATTTAGGCGGCAATCACCTGCTTAAGAATATCAAAGCTCTCCTTTGGGCTGGTCAATTCTTCTGTGGAAACGATGCAATTGGTTGGCATCGGAAAGCCAAGCACCTTTTGGCCCGCGAACTCAAAGAGCAGTTCCTTCCTGATGGCATGCACTATGAACGATCACCAGCCTACCACGGCCAAGTATTCGCCGACCTTCTCGATTGTTGGGCCGTCATAGGCGAGGATGATATCGGCCTCGAACGGGTTATACACGAAGCGGCCGAAGCCCTCGCAGCCACCACGCATCCGGATGGTCTGCCCTCCTTGTTTAACGACGGCGGACTTCACATGGCCTATGCCCCATCCGACCTGTTGGACACCTACGAATCGCTTTTCAACCGGCGCCCCCAGAGGCACACGACCTTTGCCTTGCCGCATGCCGGTTACTATGGCTATCGATCGGGCCGGTTCTATGTTCTCGCCGATTGCGGTGACATTGGCCCCGATTATCTTGTCGCACATGGGCATGGCGACATCTTGGCGTTCGAACTGACCGTGGAGGGGCGGCGGTTTGTCGTCGATCAAGGGGTGTTCGAATATGCCCCCGGTGACAAGCGGGATTTCTCCCGCGCAACTTCATCACACAATACTGTGGAAATAAATGGCGCAAGCCAGTGCGATTTTTTCGGCAGTTTCCGGGTTGGCCGCCGCGCGCACGCGCGTTGCCTCGGGTACACACCCCATGCAGAAGGCTTCACGCTCACAGGAACCCATGATGGTTACGACCACCTCAAGGGGCGGCCACGTCATACAAGGACATTCGAGATATCGAAAGTCGGCGTTCGCATCACGGATGATATCTCCTCAGGCCATCGTTATCCTGTAAAAGCTTCGCTGCTATTGGGACCCGATGTCAAAGTCTCGCGCCAGGAAAAGGGGTTTGACCTAACACAGGGTGACACGAAATTTCATCTTGAGTCATCGGCTCCTCTCGCCATAGAAGACACCGTCTGGTTTCCAGATTTTGGCATCGAAAAACCGACAAAACGCATCATTTTTGATTACGGCCATTCGCCGACACAACACCACGTTTCCTTGATTATGCAGAGCTGACCGAGCTGCCATGAATATTTTGTTCCTGAGCGACAACTTTCCACCCGAAACCAACGCCATCGCAAACCGCGTCTATGAACGCGCTCTGCATTGGGTCAGGGATGGCCATAAGGTCACCGTCGTTACCAGTGTTCCCAATTTCCCAGAGGGTATTGTACATGAAGGGTACGAGAACAAATGGTATCAGGAGGAAGACTACAACGGTATTCATGTCGTTAGGGTCAAGACCTACATCACCGCCAACGAAGGGTTCGTCAAGCGCACGCTTGACTTTCTCTCCTTCATGGTCACCGGATTTTGGGGGCTCTTGCGTCAGGATAAGCCAGACGTTCTGGCCGTCACCTCACCGCAGTTCTTCAATTCCATTGCCGGCTGGGCAGCGGCCCGCATCAAGCGGGTGCCTTTCGTACTGGAAATTGGAGATTTGTGGCCCGCGTCCATTGTCGCCGTTGGCGGCCTGAAGCCGGGCTTAACCATTCGCATGCTCGAAATGCTGGAGCTATTTATGTACCGGCAGGCAACTCGCATCATTCCAGTCACCCATTCGTTCAAAAAATACATGATGGACCGTGGCATAGACGGCTCAAAAATTGATGTGGTGAGAAATGGTGTTGAACTGGATAATTACAGACCGCTTCCCCGCGATGAAAAGCTAGCTGAGCAGTTGGGGCTCACGGACAAATTTGTCTTTGGCTATATCGGAACCCTGGGTATGGCCCATGGACTGCAGAATGTTCTTGATACCGCAAAAATACTGCTTGAAAGCGATGATCCGACAGCCCGAACCATCGCAATCCTTTTTGTCGGTGCTGGCGCAGAGTTCAATCCGCTCCGGGAAAAGGCGCAAGCGATGGGACTTGACAATATTACCTTCGTGTCGCGCCAGCCGAAAAAAGAGATTCCCCGCTACTGGTCCTTGTGCGATGTTTCACTAGTGCACCTCAAAAACACGCCTGCCATGTCCGAGGTGATTCCTTCCAAGATTTTTGAAGCGATGGCGATGGGCAAACCGATTCTGATCGGGGCACCCGCAGGCGAGGCGACAGGCATCGTTACGAGCGAAAACGCGGGCACCGCAATTATCTCCGACGATCCACACCTGATGGCAAAAACCATGATGAAAATGGCGACGGCACCCGAGCGACTGGAAACCTTTCGTCAGAATGCCCTCAAAGCCGCGCCGTCCTATAGTCGCCGACGGCAGGCCGAACTCTATCTTGAAAGTCTGGAGCGCGCGATCGCGTCACGCCTCCCCGCTCCCGGTGCCGTCTAAGGTAATCCATCACTTCTCTTCGCCCCCTCGCCCTGTTCCCCTCTCGGGTCGATTGCGAAGACCTCGGGCGAGGTGGCAGGGACCGCCTGGTATTCGCGTTTCTGCCCCTCGGGGACAGCAGGCCGGCCCGCCGCCATCACCACGGCCGTCACTGCCAGAATCAGGTGGATTGTCGCCGTGAACACAAAGATCGCCTCGGGCAGATAAAACTCCACCAGCGTCGCAGCAAACAGTGGTCCCAGAATGGACCCGAGCCCGTAGATAAACATGAGGCCGCCGGCGATTTCCACAAAATCTCCGGGCGCTGCGCGATCATTGCCCAGCGCCACACACAGCGACTGCAGGGCAAACGCAAACCCGCCAAACACCAGGCTCAGCGCCAGCACCAGAACCAGCGACTGCCCCGCCAGGAAGAAAATGCCAAGCCCCGCCACCGCAGCAATCAGGCTACCCACTGCGATAACATGACGACGGTCCATGCGGTCCGAGACTCGCCCCACCAGCCACTGGAACACCGCCCCACCAAAGATGGTCACACTCATGAACAGGGTCAGACCCTCCGTATCAAACCCGACACCGCGCGCAAACACCGGCCCCAACCCCCAAAACGCCGAGGTGGTCAGCCCGACGCAGAAGCTGCCGATCAGAGCAACCCGCCCCGACCGCCAGAGCTTGACCAGATCAATCGACGGGCTCACCACCGGGCCAGGAATACCGGCCCGGGTCAGTGCCACCGGCACCACCGCCAGCATAAGCAGGATCGCAGCCAGCGAAAACAGTTTGGGGTCGAACACATCCAGCAGGTTGATGGAAAGCTGCCCCACAGCAATCATCACCAGTGTCAGCGCCGTATAAATCCCAAGCACCACCCCCCGCAGGGCATCGTCGGTCTTTTCGTTCAGCCAGCTTTCAATGATCATAAAAACCCCGGCAATGAAAAAGCCGTGCAACGCCCTCAACAGCAGCCAGAAAGCCGGGAAAGGATAAAAGGTGTAGGTGAGCACGATGACCGCGATCAAGCTCATCAGGGCAGCAAAAGCCCGGATATGACCCACCGCTTCGATCACCCGGCCAGCGGTCAGACAGCCCAGCATCAGTCCAGCCGAGTAGGCCGACCACAGGCTGCCCACGGTCGTCGCCTCGAACCCGGCATTGTGCGCCCATATCGGCACCAGCGTCGACTGGATCCCGTGGCCAACGAACAGAATGGAGGCGCCGATCAACAGGGCGGACAGGGATATTACGGTTGAACGCAGCACAGACGAATCCGATCAGACAAAACAGCAAGTAGAGAGTGGCATGACGCGATGGACGGCGCCAGGTGCGGCGCGCGACCATTGATAGGTTTACGGCCTAGTTGCGCGTGCCCGCCTCCAGATAGTCGATGGCAAGGCCTGCCAAGGTGCGAACCCCCACCTTCAGGGCCGTCTCGTTAACAAAAAACAAAGGCGAGTGATTGGGCGCCGCTTCCTCCGGGCCAACGCCTTCCCGGTTGACGCCAAGGAACACATAAAGGCCCGGAATTTCCCGGGAAAAATAGGCGAAATCCTCAGCCCCCATCACCAGGTCGGCAACCCGCACCCGGTCCACACCGGCCGCGGCCTCAAGGGAGGGCACCATCTGCCGGGTCAGCTCCGGATCGTTGTAATTGACCGGCGCGTAGGAACGCACAGACACCTCGGCGGTTGCGCCATTGGCCTCGGCCACCCTATTGACCGTGCGCTCCAGGCGCTCCAGCAACTGCGCGCGAATCTCCGGGTCAAAAGTGCGGATGGTCCCCTCCATCACCACCTCGTCAGGGATGATGTTGGCCCTGACTCCGCCGGTGATCTTGCCCACGGTGATCACCGAAGGCGCCTTGGTGATATCGAGCTGGCGGCTCGGAATCAGTTGCAGCGCCGTCATGATCTGGGCTGCCGCAATGATCGGATCAACGCCGCGCCACGGCGAAGACCCATGGGTCTGGCGCCCCGTAACCCGAATCTGCAACCAGTCGGACGCCGCCATGGCCGGGCCCATGCGGTAGGAGATCACGCCAGGCGTGTCGGGCCACACATGCAGACCGAAAATCGCATCAGGCCGGGCACCCTCGGTCAGCGCGCCTTCCTTGATCATCAGTTTGGCGCCGCCCTCTTCACCGGGGGGCGGGCCTTCCTCGGCCGGCTGGAACAGAAACTTGACGGTACCGGGAAGCTGGTCGCGCAGCCCCGCCAGCACTTCCGCCACCCCCATCAGAATGGCGGTATGGGCGTCATGGCCGCAGGCATGCATCACACCCACTTCTTCGCCGTTGTAGGTGGTGCGGACCTTCGACGCAAACGGCAGATCGACCTGTTCCACAACCGGCAGCGCGTCCATATCGGCCCTGAGCGCCACCACCGGCCCCGGCTTGCCCCCGACAAGAGTGCCAACGACACCGGTGTGGGCAACGTTGGTGCGGACCTCATCAAAGCCGAGACGCCGCAAATGTTCGGCCACCAGATTGCCGGTGCGGAATTCGCGGTTGGAAAGCTCGGGGTTCTGGTGGATGTCCCGACGCCACGCGATCACACGCGATTCCACCCGGTCGGCTGCCTGAAAGACCTGCTCGCGCAGGCTATCCGCGGCCGTCGCATGACCCACCAGCAGAGACAACAGGGCGGCCGCAAGTATCACCCTCGCCACCACGCACCTTAGAATTGCTCTGTCCATGATCCATCCCCGCATATTGCCCATTGCAGTCATGGTGATGATCGGCAAGTCAGGCTGGAAATGCAACAGCAGTCGCCAGGATTTTCCCAAGACGATAAACCGAAACGAAAAACGGCGCCGGACTGACCCGGCGCCGCACTTGTATCGTCTGCCCGGTCCGGGTTCAGGCAATCGACTCCTCGATCCATTTGCGCAGCGCTTCCTTCGGCGCGGCGCCGATCTTGGTGGCGTGCGGTTTCCCATCCTTGAAAATGATCATGGTGGGAATGCTGCGCACACCGAACTGAGCCGGCGAGGTCGGGTTTTCGTCAATATTGACCTTGGCAATCTCGATCCCGTCGATTTCTTCCGAAAGTGCTTCGAGCGCCGGACCGATCTGCTTGCACGGGCCGCACCATTCCGCCCAGAAATCCACCAGAACGGGTTTGTCGGCCTTCAGGACGTCTGTTTCAAAACTCGAATCGGTTACTGCTTTTGTCGCCATTCACTCTTCCTCTCGTCTCCATCACGCCAGATCGTCCGACGCAACATTGTCTGTCAATCTAGGTAGCGCCCCGGGCGGCGTCAAGAAGCGCCGCGCGACGGCCCCTGCCCATACACCGATCCCGACCGATCAGAGGATCAGGGCATCAAGGCGCTTGTTGTCAAGCTCCATCAACCGCGGGCCGTCGGTCCACAGCAGCGCACACGCCACCTCGCGATCCGGATAGATGTCGCGCAGGAGACGCCGATAGGCGGCCATCTGGCGCAGGTACATCAAGGGCACCTGCTCGGGCGAACGAGGCGGCGGACGATTGGTCTTGTAGTCGACCACCATGACCCGCTCCTCAGTAACCGCAAGCCGGTCCACATAGCCAGCCACGGGCGTCGTTCCAACCAGGCCGGCGACCGGCACTTCCGCTCGGCTGCCCGGAGCAAACAAAGGCGCAAAGTCGGGGTGGTCAAGGACCGCGAAGGTCTCGCGGATCAGCGCGTCGATAGCGTCGGAGTCAAGCCCGTGGGCAGGCGCGCCGAGATAGCGCCGGGCCGCCGCCTCGCGGTCGTCGGGCAGCAGCTCGGGAAGGCGTTCCAATAGCGCGTGCACCAGATTGCCGCGGCGAAACCGAACCGCCTCCTCGGCCCTGCGAACTGTCGCCATCAGGGGACTGCGCACAGCGGGTTCCGGATCGACCGGCGCCGAAGGGGCCAGCGGCCGGACCGGAGTTGGTTCGGGCGCGGGCGGGCGGCGTGCCCACAGCGGCAACGGATCGGTTGCGGCATGCTGGTCCACGGGCTCGTCGGATCCAGTCACCACTCCAATCTGGGGCGTTTCATAGCGGAACACGGGGCCGTGCGGCGTGTCCACCGTCACCGTTCCGTCGAGATCCGCCATGGCCGCTGCCACCAGATTGTACCAGCATCGCTCCGGGCGCGCACGACTGGTGTCCCAGCCACAGACATAGAGCTGATCCTCGGCCCGGGTCAGTGCCACATAGAGCAGACGAAGATGTTCCTCGTCCTGCTGGCGCTTTTCAAGCGCCCGGGCGTCGGCGCAGGGCCCCGCTTCGTTGTCGCGCCGCCCAGGCCAGACCAGAATCTGCTTGTCGGGCGACATCGGATCATCAATCCACAACAGCCGGGGTCCCTGTGACGGGACCTGGCAGGTGTCAGGGAGAAAGACGATGGGAGCCTGCAAACCCTTGGCGCCATGCACCGTCATCACCCGGACCTGGTCGCGCCCCTGGTCCATGTCGCGCTTGACCTCGGCCGGTGCCACCACCAGCCAGTGCAGGAACGCTTCGAGAGAAGGCGTGTGTGCGTGCTCGAACATCAGGGCGAGATTCAAGAACTCGTCTATGGGGTCATTGGCTTCAATGCCGAGCCGGGCGACCAGGCGGGCCCGTCCGGTGCGCCCCTGATCGTCAGGGTCATTCAGAATGGTGGTGAAAAACTCGAACGGCGGCGCAAAATCGGCCAGCGCCAGCCAACCGGCAAGCACCCTGTGACAGCGTTCGAAATCGGGATCATCCCCGCGCCGTGCCCCAAGGGCCCGCCACAGCGTGGCCCGGCCCCGGTCGTGGGCCAAGGTAAAGAGCTTCTGCTCACCGAGGTTGAGAAGTGGCCCCTTGAGTACGGTGGCCAGGGTCAGATCATCTTCGGGCAGCAGGACGAACCGCGCCACGGCCATCAGGTCCATCACCGCAAGCTGCTCGGTTACCACCATGCGGTCGGAACCTGCCACCGGAATACCGCGCGCCTTGAGCGCACTAATCAGATGCGCATCGAAGGCACCCCGCCGGCGCACCAGCACCAGAATATCGCCCGGACGAACTGGACGGCCTTTGGACGGCAGGATTTCTCCCTTTGTAAACCACTCGGCCAGTGTATCGGCAATGCGAACCGCCAGTTTCGCCGATGCGTCGAGGTGGCGGTGCGCTTTCAGCGGCAGTACCCAGCCTTCTTCTTCCTCGATGACGGGCGGCTTTTCGGGTTCCCACAATTCGATCCGGCCGGCCGCATCGTGGCGATGGGCCCGATGGCGCAACGCCCGGTCCTCCAGCAACCCGGCGCGCACCTCGTCGCGGGCGAACACCGCGTCAACCAGAGTCAGAACAGCAGGCGCAGAACGAAACGACAAATCAAGCGCCATATCCCGGAACGTTTGCGCTGCCGCTTCAACCCGGCGCGAAAAATGGGTCCGGGACGCAATGAACTCGCGCGGATCGGCGCGCTGGAAGCTGTAGATGGACTGCTTTACATCCCCCACCGCAAAGATGGTGCGCATGGCATCCCGCGCTCCCTCGCCCGCAAAAAACTCTTCTGCCAGCGCCTGCACAACCTGCCACTGTTCCGGGTTGGTATCCTGGGCCTCGTCAATCAGGATATGGTCGATACCGTTATCCAGCTTGTAGAGCACCCAGGGCGCGACACCTGGTGCGGTCAGCAGCTCCAGTGTCTCCAGGATGAGATCATCGAAATCGAGCACCGCCTTGCGCCGCTTGTCACGCCGGTAGAGATCCAGAAGGGCAAAGCCAACGGCAAGCACGGCGTCGGAGTTCTCCGCCACCTCGATCAGTTTTCGCCGTTCAATGAACGCCTGCAGGCGCTCGGCTTCCCGAGCCAGAATATCGGGACCTTCCGGGCACGCCTCCACCGCACCCTTGGTCATCAGGGTCGAGCGCACCGCCCCCGCCTGGGTCAGGAACACGCCCTGGTATTCACCGACCATTGCGGCGCGGCTGTCCGGCTCCCGCAACCAGCGCGCGATGACCGCGCCGCGCTCCTGGTCTCTCTTGGACCCCGCATCCATCATGGCACTGGCAGCCCGGGCGAGGCCGGCCCCGTCGAACGCGGCTTCAGCCACCATCTCGGCCACCACATCCGAATCGCGCTCCCCCGGGCGCAGGTTGAGCGCCCGGCGCAGGGCAAGACCGATGCCATCCTCCGAGCGGATCGCGCGACGCAGGCGATCAAGCCGCCCGCGGGCACGCAGCAACTCGCCCTTCAATTCGGCAAAGCTGTTTTCGGTCAGCCGGCGCGCCAGCCGGTCAAGTGTCCGCGCCAGGCGAGACCGTTCGTCGTGAGCCGCTTTGACCAGCAGGGTTTCGACGGCACTGTCCAGAGCCTCCGCCGTGCTGCGCTCGTCAAGGACTGAAAAATGAGGCGGCACTCCCGCTTCCAGCGGAAAGCGCGCCAGCAGGTACTGGCAGAATGCATGAATGGTCATGATCTTGAGCCCGCCCGGCACATCGAGCACTTCAGCGAACAGTCTTCGGGCGCGGGCGCGGGTGTCGTCGCTCCCGGGGGCACCCAGGGCCTTTAGCTCCTGATCCAGCCTGGCATCATCGAGGGTCGCCCAAATAGCGAGACGCCCGTTGATCCGGTTGGCCATCTCGGACGCCGCCGCTTTGGTAAAGGTGAGACAGAGAATCTTGTCGGGTG
>RFJA01000087.1 GCA_003695065.1 Alphaproteobacteria bacterium | reverse complement strand
CGGAAGGCAGGGATCAGGGCCTAGGCGTCCAAACCCGGATCGTGGATAGATGGTTGCGGAAATTGCGGGTGTGCCGCGCTTTGCCTTTACAACGGCTTCAACGGTGCCCCACAATATGGAACAGTTGTATGGGTGACGTCGGGTAGAACATGTACAAGGCACTGACGCGTGACATTGAGGTGACGGTGGAGCCGTTTTATCTGGAGGATCAGTCCAATCCCGACGAAGAGCGGTACGTTTGGGCCTATCACGTTCAGATCGAGAACAAAGGCGGCTCGCGGGTTCAGCTCAAGAGCCGCTACTGGCGGATTACCGACGCTCTGGGGCGGGTTCAGGAAGTGCATGGCGAAGGCGTGGTCGGCGAGCAGCCGGTTCTGAACCCCGGCGATGTGTACGAATATACCAGCGGTGCGCCCCTTTCGACACCTTCAGGGGTCATGGTCGGGCGCTATTTCATGATCAGTGATACGGGTGAGGACTTCGCGGTGGAGATCCCCGCCTTCAGTCTCGACAGCCCGTACGAAAAGCGCTCGGTAAACTGATTGTCGCAGGTGAGCGTAAGAGAATCCAGGCATTGGAGAGGGCCAGAGAAATGACAGGATCGACTGACAAGGTGCGGGCCATGGCCGGACAAGGGATCGCCGCGGTGCGGCCCAGCCGGGAAGAGGCGGAGGAAGCGGTGCGCACCCTGTTGCGGTGGGCCGGCGACGACCCGGCACGCGAGGGGTTACGCGACACTCCGCGCCGTGTGGTTTCGGCTTTCGAGGAATATTTCGCCGGTTACCAACAGGATCCCGTCGAGTATCTCAAGCGTACCTTCGAGGAGGTCGAGGGATACGACGAAATGGTGGTGCTCCGGGACATTTCCTTTGAGTCGCATTGCGAGCACCATCTGGCTCCCATCATTGGGCGCGTTCATGTCGGTTATTTGCCTGACCGCCGTGTGGTGGGCATTTCCAAGCTGGCGCGCACCGTAGAGACCTACGCGCGCCGCTTGCAGGTCCAGGAAAAAATGACGGCGCAGATTGCCAATACGATCCAGGACGTGCTCAGCCCCTTGGGCACGGCCGTGGTGGTCGAGGCGTCGCACCAGTGCATGACCACGCGCGGGGTGCACAAGAAAGGCGTGACCATGGTCACGAGCTGCATGCTCGGTGCTTTTCGGGATGACGACAAGACGCGGCGCGAGTTCTTGACCGTCATTGGCAATCCGGTGTCTAGTTTCGAAGGCTAGTCCACTAATCGGGGGGCGGGGGATGTGCCGGATCTGAGGCCGGTTCTATACGTCAACGGGCTGTTCCTGTTGATGCTCGGTGTCGCCATGCAGGTGCCCGTGCTTGTCGACGCCAATTATCACAATCCGGACTGGCAGGTGTTTCTGGCCGCATCGCTGGCGTCGATCTTTGCCGGCGGCGGTCTGGTGCTCAGCACCCGGGGATACGACACCCGCCTTGAGATGCGACAGGCCTTTCTGCTGACCGTTTCCACCTGGCTGGTTCTGCCGGCTTTCGGGGCGCTTCCATTCGTCTTTTCGGAACTCGATCTCGGGTACACGGAGGCCTTTTTCGAGGCCATGTCGGGTCTGACCACCACAGGTGCGACGGTGATTGTGGGTCTTGATCATGCGCCGCCCGGCATTCTGATCTGGCGATCTCTTCTGCAGTGGCTCGGCGGTATCGGAATCATCGTGATGGCGGTTGCGGTTATGCCGATGTTGCAGGTGGGCGGGATGCAGTTGTTTCGCCTAGAATCCTCGGACACTTCCGACAAGATTGTCCCGCGGGTGACCGAGTACATAGGCGCCTTGGCCGCGCTTTATGTGGGGCTGACGGCGCTGTGTGCGGTTGCGCTCGGGTTGGCCGGGCTGAGCGCTTTCGACGCCGTGGCCCATGCCATGACCACCATCGCCACGGGCGGTTTTTCCACGTCGGACGCTTCGGTGGGCATGTTTGGCAGCGCTTCGGTGGATATCATCGTAACCCTGTTCATGATCGTCGGAAGCCTGCCGTTCGTCCTTTATATCCAGGCGGCGCGGGGGCGCCCCCTGCTGCTCTGGCGGGACGATCAGGTACGTTTGTTCCTCCTGCTCGTTGTGGTCCTCGTCGTGATGCTGGCGACGTGGTTATGGATGACGCGGGATTTCACCCTGCCCTCGGCGCTGCGGTTCACGGCGTTCAACGTTGTATCAGTGATGACCGGCACCGGCTATGCCACGGCCGACTACAACGCGTGGGGCAGTTTTGCGGTCGCTGTATTCTTTGTCATCATGTTCATTGGTGGTTGCGCCGGTTCGACCTCATGTGGGATCAAGATTTTCCGCTTCCATGTGCTTGTCGCCCTGACACGCGCCCAGATTCGGCGCCTGTTTCAGCCCCATGGCGTTTTCGTGCCCCGCTACAATGGCCGCCCGCTGCCGGAATCGGTCGGCGGTTCGGTGATGAGCTTCCTGTTCCTGTTTCTGGTGATTTTCCTGTTGCTGACTCTGGTCCTGGTCGCCACCGGTCTTGATTTCGTGACTGCAATTTCGGGCGCGGGAAGCGCGCTGGCCAATGTGGGGCCGGGGCTTGGCGATATTATCGGCCCGGCCGGCAATTATCAGTCACTGCCTGCCACGGCGAAATGGTTTCTCGCGCTTGGCATGCTGCTCGGGCGTCTGGAGCTGTTTACAGTCCTGGTGCTGTTAACCCCGGGCTTCTGGCGCGCCTGAGGGATCAGCGCCGAACGCGGCCGGATCGAACACATATTCGGCGTTACAGAACTGGCAGGTGACGGCGATCCTGCCATCGACCACCATGTGCTGGATGTCATCGTCGGAGAAGGTCCGGATCACATCTTCCAGCTTCTCGCGGCTGCACCGGCACCCAAGTGCCAGATGGGCGGGCGCGTACACCCTGACGCCGTCTTCGTGGTAGAGCCGGTACAACAGATCCTGAAGGGACAGGTCGCGGTCCAGCAATTCCTCGTGGCTGACTGTACTCAAAAGCGCGGTCACGTGATTCCAGCTTTCGGCCTGGGTTTCGTCGCAAGCCGCCATTGCGGCCGCCTGCGAAGCGCCCGGGGGAAGGTGCTGGAT
>RFJA01000086.1 GCA_003695065.1 Alphaproteobacteria bacterium | reverse complement strand
GGCCGGGGCGCACGCAGGCGATGATTCGGTTCGCCAGCCCTTTCTTCCGGATGACCCGGGCAAGGGAGGAGCCGATCAGACCGAGTCCCACGAGGGCCACGGTATCGAAAACCGGGTTGTCTTGCGTGTCAGCGGTCATGATCGGTCCCTGATGAATTCGCCAAGGAGCGCCAGAACACGCTCGTTTTCCTCGTCGAGCCCCACCGTCATGCGCAGGCAATTGCCGAGCCCCTGGTTGGGTAACCAGCGTAAAAGGACACCGTTCCGGGTGAGGTAATTGTTGGCCCCCTCGGCGGTGATCCCGTGCTTTTCGGGGAACCGGATCAGGACAAAGTTGGCCACGCTCGGCACCACGTCAAGGCCGAGCTTCCTGATCGACTGCGTCAGGCGCTCCAGCCATCGGGTGTTGTGGGCGCGGGCCTGCTCTATGAAGCCCTGGTCGGCGACCGCCGCAATGCCGGCCGCCTGGGCCGGGGTGGTGACATTGAACGGGTCGCGCATGCGGTTCAGCACTTCAATGACGGCGGGCGTGCCATATCCCCAGCCGAGCCGCAATGCGGCAAGCCCGTAGAGCTTGGAAAAGGTCCGGGTCATGAGGACATTGGGGAAGGCATCCACCAGCGCTTCGCCAGCCTCGTAATCGGATCGTTCCACATACTCGGCATAGGCCGCGTCGAGCACCAGAAGAACGTCCTCTGGCAGGTTTCGGGCCAGTCGCTCAACGTCCCCAACAGGCAGATAGGTGCCGGTGGGATTATTGGGATTGGCGAGAAAAACGATGCGGGTGCGGGCCGTGACTGCCTCAAGAATGGCGTCCACATCGGCGACAAAGTCACGGTCCGGCGCTTCAACCGGGGTTGCGCCAACCGAACGTGCCGCAATGGGATACATCATGAAGCCATAGCGGCTGTAGATCACCTCGTCCCCGGGGCCGGCATAGGCGCGGCACGCCAGTTTGAGAATTTCGTCCGACCCGAAGCCACAGATGATCCGGGCCGGGTCAAGCCCGTGCGCCGCGCCAATCGCTTCGCGCAGCGCCAGCGCCGTCCCGTCCGGGTATCGGTGGAGCGTTGCCGCGGCGCCCTGGTAGGCGTCAAGTGCCCTCGGGCTGGGTCCGAAGGGGGATTCGTTCGACGACAGCTTGATCACCCGATCCATGCCGGCGATCCTCGACTTGCCGCCCACGTAAACGTCGAGATCCCGCACCCAGGAGTGAGGTTCCGGCCCGGTCATTTGCTCTCCACTTCCGTTAAGGGTTCCGACCCTGATCGCTGCCCGGCAGTTCGATGGGCCGGGCAAAACATCCCACACGCTCAACCTCGACACCGTTCGCCAATGCCTGGTTCTTCAGGCGATTCAGCGCTTCATCATCAGCGGCCATAAACCGCGAGACAGCGACCAGCCATGAAGCCGGCGTTCGAGGTTCCGTGGGGTTATACGCGGCGACGGTCGAAAGTTCCAGTCCCGCATGGCCTGCGCCTTCGACAACAAGGTGGTCGAGGGCCGCCGCGCCGCCCGCAAGGCGCAGCCAGGTCACATCATCGCCGGATGGTTCCGGGGCGGCCAGAGCCACCACATAGGCGTGCGGGAGGTTCTGGTTACGCCGATAGAAGAATGGCAGGCGGGCAATCACCATCGGTCCGCCCTGCGCGAGCAGCCGCCACCAACAATCATCCGGGGCGGGTGGCTGCAGGACGGCGATCCTGGGACCGGCTTGGTCCAGCGCCGCCAGCGCATCCTGACTGCTGGCTACGGCGGTGATCGGCATCTCGCCCCCGAAATGAATGCGCACCTGATCCCACAGCGCGAGATCCGGTGCCGCGACACAAACCTCGACCGGCTGCTGCATGCGCAGGAACCCGGCCATCATGGTGCGCCATAGGCTCAGCAGCGCCGCCGTCGGAAATCGCCCGGTGTGGGTTGCCACCAGTCGGCGCAATACCTGAGCCTCCCGCCCGGGCCGCAAGGCCAGGCTGGGCCCATTCGCCTGTTTCAGCGCACCGAGGGCCTCGACCACCTCGGCGCGGCGCCGGATCAGGCGATGAATCTCGCCGTCGATACTATCGATTTCATTGCGCAGAGCCTCCAGGGACGCTGACGCACTGCCATCCTCAGTCATCTGCTCATCGGACCTGAAAGGTTGACTATTCAAGAGCTCCACAACCTAGTCGGACATGATCGCGAAAGCAAAGAAATCTCGTCAACCACATTGAATTCTTCACTTTCTTGCGCAGATGAGCTGTATTGACTTTGGTGGGTAGGCTGATAGCTATGGGCGGTCATACCAGGGGCGCCGGTGAAACAGGAGTTCACGGAGCATCATGAGCGAAGGTCGCAAAGCGGCAGACGGCGTGGAGACAACGACCGATGGGTCGGCGCGGCCCGGCAAATTTGCGGTGCTGGGCGCTGTCACACCACTCAAGCTCGATTGCGGAGCCGAGCTGGGGCCGTTTACCGTCGCTTACGAGACCTACGGTGCGCTGAATGCGGACAAGTCCAATGTGGTTCTGGTCTGCCACGCGCTCACCGGGGATCAGTTTCCGGCTGGCGAAAATCCGTTGACTGGACGCACAGGCTGGTGGGACCGCATGATCGGGCCGGGCAAGGTGCTCGATACGGACCGCTATTTCATCATATGCCAGAATGTACTGGGCAGCTGTTACGGGACGACGGGACCGAAGGAGATCAATCCTGCCACAGGCGAGCCCTATGGCCTGTCCTTTCCGGTGATCACCATTCGCGACATGGTGCGCGCCCAGGCCATGCTTCTCGACCACCTGGGAATCGATGACCTGTTTTGCGTGATTGGCGGGTCGATGGGCGGGATGCAGGTGTTGCAGTGGTGTGCCAGTTTCCCCGAACGGGTATTCTCGGCCGTTCCAATCGCAACGACGTCCAAGCATTCGGCCCAGAACATCGCCTTCCACGAAGTTGGACGCCAGGCGGTGATGGCCGATCCCAACTGGCATGGCGGCGCCTATTTCCGTCATGGTGTGGTGCCCCATGCCGGTCTGGCGGTGGCGCGCATGGCGGCCCACATCACCTACATGTCTGAAGCCGGTCTGACCCGGCGTTTCGGGCGCAACCTGCAGGATCGCGACGCCTTTACCTATGGCTTCGGGGCGGATTTTCAGGTGGAGAGTTATCTGCGCCACCAGGGCATCACCTTTGTCGATCGGTTCGACGCCAATTCCTATCTCTATATCACCCGGGCGATGGACTATTTCGATCTGGCCGCCGACAGTGGCGGCGCGTTGGCGAAGGCTTTTCAGGGTACATCGACGCGATTCTGCGTGGTTTCGTTCACCAGTGACTGGCTTTATCCGACGGCGGAAAGCCGGACCATTGTGCACGCCCTCAATGCGGCGGCCGCGCGGGTCAGTTTCGTGGAGATCGAATCCGACAAGGGCCATGATTCCTTCCTGCTTGATGTGCCCGAGATGTTCACGGTTCTTGGCGGATTTCTGGACGCCGCGGCGCGTGCGCGTGGTCTCGGGGCGGGATCATGACGGTGATCTCTGACGATGATACCCTGTCCCGTGTCAGTCGGCCCCAGGATATCCGGGTCGATCTGCTGCTGATCGCCCGCGCGATTCCGCCGGGCAGCCGGGTACTCGACGTCGGTTGCGGTGACGGGGCGCTGATGGATTATCTGGTGCGCGAACGGGACGCTGACGCGCGTGGGATAGAGCTGAGCCAGGAGGGAGTCAACGCTTGCGTGGCGCGGGGATTGTCCGTGGTCCAGGGGGACGCTGACACCGACCTCAAGGACTACCCGTCCAAGGCGTTCGACTATGTCATTCTGAGCCAGACCCTGCAGGCTACCCGCAAGCCCAAAGAGGTGATACGCGAGCTTTTGCGAATTGGCCGCCATGCCATTGTCTCGTTTCCCAATTTCGGGTTCTGGAAGGTCCGGGCGAAACTGTTTTTCGGGGGGCGGATGCCCAATACCGGAACGCTTGATCATCCGTGGTACGACACACCCAACATCCACCTTTGCACGGTCCGCGATTTTGTCGAATTGTGCGAGAGCCTCGATGTAACCATTGAGGAATCGCTGGCCATCGACAGCAAAGGACGCCCCATGCGCTTCGCGTCGCGGTTGTGGCTGGCCAACCTGTTTGCCGATCAGGGCCTTTTCGTTCTGCGCAAGAACGATAGCTGATACTACCGGCCCTTTCGTGCATCGAAATCGGCAACAAAGGTCGGTGGCAGGCTTCCCTTGGTGACGCGACCTGCCCGGCATCGGCGAAACAGCACTTCATGGGGGCGCAGGCCGAGCTTTTCGGAACAGTGGCGCGACGCCCAATTGTCGATTTCAATGGCGGCGTAGAGGTAGTTGGTTTCCGGGTCGGCGAACGCTGCCTTTGCTCTGGCGCCCAGGGATTTCTGGTGCAGGCCGCGGCCGCGCGCGCGGGGATGGCAAAAGCCGTTGTACATCACCGCGGAACCGGGCGGGTATTCATAATGCTGTTCCACCAGCGGGAAATAGCCTTTTTCCTGACGGGGTACCAGCCAGCCGTAGTGTGCGAGATAGTCGTCGGCGGCTTCGGTGAAGACCTCCTGACCGTTGGCGATCCGGTCCCGGGCTTCGGCGAGGAACGCGTCGCGCGTGATCCAGGAGACGGATTGGTCGAATTTCTCCAGGTCCTCGAAGCTGTTCACGTTCATCGTTTCCCCGGGGGTCACTCCTGCGCTGTCCTCGCGGCTCATCCGGTAGATGATCAGATAGCGATCGCTCCACAACCACTGGACGGGTGCCGATCGCCTGAGAGCAGCCAGGATTCTGCGCCAGGTCAGTCTTTTCAGTCTCCAAGAGATCGGTTTCTGCATTTCGATGCTTTTCCAGAACTGCCCCCATCTTCGCCTGTCGGCCGCCCAAGAACGCGTCGTGACGAGGATATCACGGCTCTCCGGTGATGGGATGCCGCAGACATACGCACCTTGTCCTACCAGCCCGAGGTCGGCATGGGCAAGGGTTTGACGACGCGCACCGGCGGGCGACTGTCGCTGGCGTAGACCCGCTTTTCCGCTTCGACGATATGGACTCCGCCGATGCGGGGCCACCACCGGGCGCCCAAATCTTCGAACGCCATCACGGCGCGTACGCCCACACGGCCTTTCAGGGGCGGCGCGAACAGGGAGGTGGCGTGCGCCACCGGCGCGAACATGTGCTCGCGCAGGCTGGCCTCGAACTGGGCACGGGTATAAGGCCGGCCATGGCCGAAGGGGGTTCGTTCGAAAAACGCCCAGCATCCGGTGCGGTTGGGTGCCACCGCAATGATCCGGCCGCCCGGTGCCAGAACGCGCCAGACTTCCCGCAGCAGGGACCTTGGCCGGTCGCTGGTCTCCAGGATATGGACCAGCAGGATCCGGTCGATGCTTTCGTCGGGCAGCGGCAGCGCGTTCTCCTCGGTTATGCCGGCAAGATTGCCGCGCCGGGCACCGCACACCGGGGACCAGACGTGAACGCCCTGGCTCGCCGCCATCAGACACAGGACGCGCGCGGCCGAGCGGTCGTAGGCGAAAGGGCCGAGATACGGCGTTGCGTATCCCAGCCCCAGAACGTTCATGCCTTTGACGTCAGGCCAGAGGCTGCGCAGTTTGCGACCGATCAGCCGCGCACAGACGAGGCCCAATGGTGTGTGGTAAAAGTCTCTGAGCCGAACAACGTCAAGATGCATCCCGTTCCCCCGTGCGCCTCCTGCGACGCCGGGAGGCGCATCAATACATGTGTTGGCCGCCGTTGATCGACAGCGTTGAGCCGGTGATGAAGCCGGCCTCGTCAGCCGCCAGGAAGACTACCCCGCGGGCGATTTCTTCCGGTTCCCCCAGCCGTCCCACCGGGATTTTGGCGACGATCTTTTCTAGCACGTTGTCCGGTACCGCGGCCACCATATCGGTGTTGATGTAGCCGGGCGCGATGGCGTTCACGGTGATTCCCGCCCGTGCCCCTTCCTGGGCCAGAGCCTTGGTAAAGCCGTGAATGCCCGATTTGGCCGCCGCATAGTTGACCTGACCGTACTGACCGGCCTGGCCATTGATCGAGCCAATGTTGATGATGCGGCCAAATTTGCGCTCTTTCATTCCGTCGAACACCGCCTTGACCATGTTGAAACAGGATGTGAGGTTGGTCTCGATCACCTTCTGCCAGTTTTCGAAGCTCATTTTGGTCAGCGTACTGTCACGGGTAATGCCGGCATTGTTGATCAGCACGTCCACGGGTCCGACCTCGTCAACCACTTTGGCAACACCCGTCTGGCAGGCTTCGAAGTCGGCGACATCCCATTTGTAGGCCGGAATGCCGGTCTCTTCCGTGAACTTCCGGGCGGCGTCGTCATTGCCGCCGTAGTTGGCAGCAACCTGATAGCCTTGATTTTTGAGGGCCACGCAGATCGCTTTTCCGATCCCGCGGGTTCCACCGGTAACAAGCGCAACTCTTTTCATATTCTTGTGTCCTCAGATATGGCGAATAGTTTCCAGGCGTCCGTCCTTTTTGATTTCATCCCAGAGGGATGGGGGAGGCGATGGCGCCGGACGCCTTTTGCGCCTTTGCCTCCCGGATTGTTCCCGGGGCTCTATGCCCGCTCCACACACATGGCGATACCCATGCCGCCGCCGATGCACAGCGTCGCAAGACCCCGTTTGGCGCCGCGTCTCTTCATTTCATGCAGCAGCGTAACCAGAACCCGGTTGCCGCTGGCGCCAATGGGATGCCCTATGGCAATGGCGCCACCATTGACGTTTACGATATCGGGATTCCAGCCCATATCCTTGTTGACGGCACAGGCCTGGGCTGCAAACGCCTCGTTGGCTTCCACGAGATCCAGGTCATCCACGGCCCATCCCGCCTTTTCCAGGGCTTTGCGGCTGGCAGGAATGGGGCCTGAGCCCATGACAGCCGGATCAACGCCGGCTTGGGCCCAGGATACGATGCGGGCCAGGGGCTCGACGCCACGACGCTCGGCTTCGCGTGCCGCCATCAGCAGCACTGCGGAGGCGCCGTCATTGATGCCGCTGGCGTTACCGGCAGTGACCGTGCCTTCCTTGTCGAAGGCGGGGCGCAGCTTGGCGAGCGCTTCCAGGGTCGCGCCATGGCGAATATATTCATCCGCGTCCACGGTGACCTCTTCCTTGCGTTTTTTGACGGTGACCGGGACGATTTCATCCTTGAACTTGCCGGCTTTCTGGGCGGCTTCCGCCTTGTTTTGCGAGGCCAAGGCGAACGCGTCCTGTTCCTCCCTCGTGATCTGCCATTTCCTGGCGACGTTTTCCGCGGTATTACCCATATGATAGCCGTTGAAGATGTCCCAGAGGCCATCCCTGATCATCGTATCCACAAAGCTGGTGTCGCCCATACGCACGCCCGTGCGAAGGTGGGCACAGTGGGGCGCAAGGGACATATTTTCCTGTCCGCCGGCAACAACGATTTCACTATCTCCATTGGCAATCGCCTGGGCACCAAGGGCCACGCTGCGCAGCCCCGAGCCGCAAACATGGTTGACCAGCCAGGCCGGTGTCTCGATGGGCAGGCCGGCGCCAATGGATGCCTGACGGGCCGGGTTCATGCCTTGGCCAGCGGTCAGCACCTGACCCATGATGACCTCCGAGACTTCCTCGGCCGCCACGCCGGCACGGCGCAGCACTTCGCCGATGACGACCTTGCCAAGCTCGTGGGCGGGGGTGTTTGCAAAGGAACCATTGAAGGAGCCCACAGCCGTACGAGCGCCGCTCGCAATTACAACTTCGGTCATTACATGCCTCTATCTGGTTGAGCCGCGCCCGATCGCGGACGGGGCTGAAAGGTGACAGTTTTTGCAGCCGCAAAAGTCTATATGCTGCACCGCAAAAAGAAAAGTCCGAAGTCATTTGTCCGGACAAATGACAGGCCAGCATCACTCTGTCAAGGGTGGTGTGTGGCTATTGTAGCCAGGATACCAGGGGATGCCATAATCCGTTGCGGGATTTTGGGCCGACGAGCATGGTGACGTGGCCCCCGGGAGCGCGCAGTTGGCGTGCCTGGGGGATCGAGTCGGCGAGTGCCAGGGCGCTGGCCGGCGGAACGATGCGGTCCGAGTGCGGTACCACCACCAGAACTGGCTGGCGGATCGATTGCGGGATGATCGGTTTACCCCCGATCAGCCATTGCTCGCGGGCCGGCTGATTGTCTCCATACCAGTCGCCCAGGCATTCTTGCGCAACCGGTCGGGACAGTGGCATGCCATCGTTGGCCCAGTCTTCGATCGCGACGAAAAGTTCGGCATCCTGGCTGTTGGGGTCCAACCGGCCGAAGCGGCGAAACTTGCGGTCGACAAGAGTGGGATCAAGGCTGGAGAAAAACAGCTGGAGCAGATCCACGGGCACTGTGTCCCGGACGGGCAGCGTCTCTGTCATCCTGACAAGCATGGCGGCGACGGCCCGTCCCAGGGGCGCCGTATCAGCGTGGAAGTCCCACGGTGTCGCCAGCAGGGCGAGACGATCCACCGGTTCGGGGTGGCGTACGGTTGCAGCGAGGGCCAGATTGCCGCCCATGCAATAGCCCAGAAGTTTGACTGGGCGCCCGGCCATCTCGGCCGCCCTGGCGATCGCCGGCTCTACCCGCTCCACCACATAATCGGTCAGCGTGAACAGCCGCTCGGCTGCGCCGGGTTCGCCCCAGTCGAGAAGCAAGGGGCGCAGTCCCGCGGCGGCGAGGTGGCGCACCAGGCTGCGCGTCGGCATCAGATCGAGGATATAGGAGGGGTTTATGAGGGATGGCACGATCACCACAGTGGGTGCGCCGGCTGGCAGATCGGGCCCGCAATCCAGAATCCTGAGGGAACCGTTGGTATCGATTTCCGGCCAGTCCGACGGCTGGCGCCTGTAGGGATGACGGTGATAGGCGGAAACGCCGTCAAGCATGTCCCGGATGCGCCCGATCGCCGCGTCGGTCACCTGTCCATAGATATCGGGGGTCCGGGTGCGCAAGCGTTCGCGCAGCGCGTCAGCTTCTCTCAGCAACCTGTCGTGCGTGGTGGGCGCGCCGCCAAGAAAAGCCGGCAGGCTCGCCGCGGCGGCGTTCCACGCCATTGTCGCAGCCATGACATGAAAGCCAAGAGGGCGCGGGTTGAGATGCCGGTCAACCATCGTCGCGGGCCCGCTTGGTGGCCTCGGGCAAACCGGCGGCGAGAGTGCCTGCCCACGCGTCATAAAGCTTCATATCCACTGCCCAGGCCGCGAGATTGCGCTGCCAGAAGTCAAGGTATTCCTCGGCCAGTTCTCTCGGATCCTGTTGGTGCCTGGAGCTGTTGTGATCCGTCACGTCGTGTTGTCACCCCCGAAAGCGAAGCGCTTGTGCTTCACATGGTCCCGGCCAAGTCTGTACCGGTTATTGCTGTGTCGCAACAAACCTCTTGCGCTTTGCAGCAAAAGCAGGCGACTATGGGCGCAATAATGGCACTTTGTACGCAATGACCTAATCAACTGGAGATTATGGATCGGCGGACACCTGATTGGAAGTGCGTTGCTGGTACAGGCTAATCAACAAGAGGGCTAGAGTGGCTGGGACCGAAACGTCGAATGGCAAACCTGTTGTGATCAAGAAGTACGCCAACCGGCGGCTTTACAACACCGAGACCAGCAGTTACGTCACGCTTGAGCATCTCGCCCAGATGGTCAAGGACGGACGGGAATTTGTGGTTCGCGACGCCAAGACGGGCGAAGACATTACCCGTTCGGTTCTCACCCAGATCATTTTCGAGGAAGAAAGCAAGGGGGGGCAGACCTTGCTTCCTGTCGGGTTCCTGCGACAGCTCATCTCCTTTTACGGTCAGGGGCTGGAGGCGGTGGTCCCGAACTATCTGGAAACCGCGCTGGAGTTGTTCAACCGCAATCAGGAGCGCTACTGCGAATATTTTCAAAAGCAGCTCAGCGCCGCCAATTCTCTGGTTCCCGGCAAGGCGTTTGGGCCGTTCGAAGAGCTGGCGCGCCAGAATCTGGCGGCATTCGAGCAAGCGGCCAGGATGTTCGGGGGCCTGCATCGTGAAGAAGAAGATCGAAAAACCGGGGTGGACAAGAAAACTTCGGAAGATGAGCTCGACGCGCTGCGCCGTCAGCTCAAGACCATGCAGGATCAGCTCGACGCCCTCAGCCGCAAGTCGGGCGGTCGATAAACGCTTTTGGCTTCGATTGGTCTCGATCAGTCGGGCGGCGCGCACCTGGCGGTCGGCAGACCGGATGTGCCCTGGTAAAAAGCGCGTTGCTTCCTCTCCGATAGGGCTTCATTCGACCCTGGCCCCGTTATCGCCATAATTCGGTCCTGAAACAGCCACTGTCTGCTGGCACGATTTATGCGGTGATATTGGCACAAGGGAGCAAAATTGACCCTTCTCAGGAGAGAGCCGATGACAGATCAACGCCAAACCAGGCCGAACCCCATGCGCGAGACCGCCTTGCGGCTTGTTCGTTGCCTCGGCCGCCGTGCCGCCTCCGACTACTGTCTCAATAATCAGTGGACCGGATTATACAAAGAAATTCAAGGGCTTGGCCTGGGGACACGTCCGGAAAGTCGTTAATCGCCAAGCCCCGCCGTGCACTCTGTTGCGGTGTCTCGCGGATGTTGTTGCGGTCGATAGAGCGGTCTTGCCCGGATTAGGGAACAACATGTCCCAATTCGGCACAAAGTTGTCAGGCAGGATTGACGTTCGGCAATCTATCGCGTCGGGACCGGCGCCTCGCCCCGGTAGTCGTAGAACCCGCGCTGGGTTTTCTGGCCCAGCCACCCGGCTTCCACGTATTTTACCAGCAGCGGACAGGGCCGATATTTGGAGTCGGCGAGGCCCTCGTACAGCACCTGCATGATCGACAGGCAGGTGTCGAGCCCGATGAAGTCGGCGAGCTGCAGCGGCCCCATCGGGTGATTCGCGCCGAGCCGCATGGCTGTGTCGATCGCCTCGACCGAGCCGACGCCTTCGTACAGGGTGTAGACCGCCTCATTGATCATGGGCAGCAGGATGCGGTTGACGATAAAGGCCGGAAAATCCTCCGCGTTGGCGGTGGTCTTTCCAAGGCGTTCGGTAAACTTGCGAATGGCCTTGAAGGTTTCTTCGCTGGTCGCGATACCGCGGATCACCTCCACCAGTTGCATCAGCGGCACCGGATTCATGAAATGGAGACCGATGAATTTTTCAGGGCGATCGGTGGCCGCTGCGAGCCGGGTGATCGAAATTGACGATGTGTTGGTGGCGATCAAGGCCTTTTCGGAAAGTTTCGGGCACAGCTCCTTGAAAATCTCGCGCTTGATCTCTTCCTTCTCGGTCGCTGCCTCGATCACCAGATCGACCTTGTCGAAGTCGTCGAGATTGTCGGCCAGCGTAATGCGTTTGAGCGCTGCTTCGACCTCGTGCTCCGCGATCTTGCCTTTCTCGGCCTGGCGTCTCATATGGGTTTCGATCAGTTTGAGAGCCGCCTTGGCCCGCTCCATGCTGACGTCCTCGAGGATCACATCCATCCCCGCCAATGCGCAGACATGGGCAATTCCGTTACCCATTTGACCTGCGCCAATCACGCCCACTGTTTTGATCTCTTGATCCGCCACGCTTCTTCTGTCCCTTTACACTGCCGCCCTGCGGCTGCGTCCTTGTACGCTCTGGTTACAAGCGGCCTGTCCGATTTTGATCGAACAGAACACCGTGTGACGCCCCGTGTACAAGTTGCCACGGGGCGTCAAGGGCGTCACCTTACACGTCTTTTGCAGGCGCGAAAAGGCTCAATTGCAAGCGCAAAAAAGAACGCGCTCGCCGGTCAGCCCAGCTCCTTTTCCAACTCGGGCAAGGCCTCGAAAAGGTCGGCGACCAGACCATAATCGGCGACCTGGAAAATCGGCGCTTCCTCATCCTTGTTGATGGCGACGATGACCTTGGAATCCTTCATCCCGGCGAGGTGCTGAATGGCGCCGGAAATGCCCACTGCGATGTAAAGTTCGGGCGCCACGATTTTCCCGGTCTGGCCCACCTGATAATCGTTGGGAACAAAGCCGGCGTCGACGGCGGCACGACTTGCGCCAATGGCGGCACCAAGCTTGTCCGCCACCTTCTCCAGAAGCTGGAAATTCTCGCCGCTCTGCATGCCGCGGCCACCGGAAATGATCACCCTCGCCGAGGTCAGTTCCGGGCGTTCTGACTTGGACAGTTCTTGTCCGACAAAGCTGGACAATTGGGACACTTCGGCCGGTTCAGCCGTTACGATCTCGGCCGAACCACCTTCGGCCGGGGCGGCGTCAAAGCCGGTCGCGCGCACGGTGATCACCTTCTTGGGATCGGTCGACTGGACCGTCGCAATGGCGTTGCCGGCATAGATGGGACGCTCGAAGGTGTCCTCCGAGACCACCGCCGTGATGTCGGAAATCTGCGCCACATCAAGAGCGGCCGCAACCCGTGGCATGAAATTCTTGCCGGTGGTGGTGGCGGGTGCCAGAACCGCATCGTAATCCGCCGCAAGCCGGGTCACCAAGGGCGCCAGATTCTCCGCCAGGGGATGCTCGTACGCCGCATCGTCAACCACAATCACCTTGCGGATGCCAGCGATCTTTGCTGCCTGTTCGGCGACACTTTTGCAGTCCTTGCCGGCGACCAGAATATCCACGTCGCCGCCGAGCTGGGTGGCTGCGGTCACTGTGTTCAGAGTTGCCGCGCCAAGCGCGCTGTTGTCGTGTTCAGCAATAACCAGTGCAGCCATCAGATCACCTTCGCTTCGTTTTTCAGTTTGTCCACGAGTTCGGCGACAGACTCGACCTTGATCCCGCCTTTGCGCTTGGGCGGTTCTGCCACTTTGAGCACCTTGAGGCGCGGTGTCGTGTCAACCCCGTAGTCATCAGGCGTCTTTTCATCAATCGGCTTCTTCTTGGCCTTCATGATGTTGGGCAGAGACGCGTAGCGCGGTTCGTTGAGGCGCAGATCGGTGGTGACGACCGCCGGCAGTTTGATGGAAACGGTCTCAAGTCCACCATCGATCTCCCGGGTCACCTTGGCCGAGCCATTTTCCAGCACCACCTGCGAGGCGAATGTTCCCTGGGGCCAGCCCAGCAGTTGTGCCAGCATCTGCCCGGTCTGGTTGCAGTCATCGTCGATTGCCTGTTTTCCAAGAATCACCAGATCGGGCTTTTCTTCCTCAACCACGCCCTTGAGAATCTTGGCCACCGCAAGCGGTTCCACCTCGTTATCGGTCTTGACCAGAATGCCGCGATCGGCACCCATGGCCAGCGCCGTGCGAATGGTTTCCTGAGCCTGCTGTGGGCCGATGGATACGGCAACGATCTCTTCGGCCTTGCCGGCTTCCTTGATCCGGATCGCCTCCTCGACCGCGATTTCGTCGAACGGGTTCATGGACATTTTGACATTGGCGAGTTCAACACCCGACTCATCCGCCTTGACGCGGATCTTGACGTTGTAGTCCACCACCCGTTTTACCGGGACCAGTATTTTCATGGGGACGTTCTCCTTGGTGTCCTTTTCCAAAATTCCGGGCTGGTCTTTCGTTCTTGAATTTTTTGCCCCTGTGCATCTCTTGCAGCGCAGCATGGGGGCAGGCACAGTTAACGTACGCTTGTTTTTCTGTCAACGTGTGTTGTACGGACAACCGGCGACGCCGGCGGCCGCGCGCCATCAGCGATGGGCGCCCGGCGTCCACAACACATCGGCCCGACCCTTGTCATTCAGGGTGCGGGCCAGCACGAACAAGTGGTCCGAAAGACGGTTGCAATACCTGATGGCTTCCGGGTTGATGGCATGGTGTTCCGCTGCTTCCACCATCAGCCGTTCGGCCCGGCGCACCACGGTTCGGGCCAGGTGCAGATAGGCTGCTGCCGGTTTGCCGCCGGGCAGGATAAAGGAATTGAGCGGCTCCAGATCCGCGTTCATGGCGTCGATTTCACGTTCCAGCCGTTCGGTCTGGCTCGCCACCGTGCGCAGCGCGGCCGGGTCGTCGAAATTCTCGCCGGGGGTTGCCAGGTCCGCGCCCACGTCGAACAGGTCATTCTGGATTCGCATCAGCATGGCATCGGCCTCGCCGGTGGTGTGAAGGCGGGCGACGCCGATCACGGCGTTGGCTTCGTCCACCGTACCGTAGGCGGCGATCCGAAGGTCATGCTTGGGCAGCCGACTACCGTCCGCCAACGAGGTCTGACCCTTGTCACCACCCCGGGTGTAGATGCGCGTCAGCTTGACCATGGGTGACTCCCATTACTTTCCGGCAAACACGAGCAGAATCGCGATCAGGATGATGGCGACGAACTGCGCCAGCACCCGGGCCTGCATCAATTTGTTCGAATATTTCCGCGACGTCTCCCCGCCCTTAGCCATGGTGATCACCCCGGCAATCAGGATAATCAGCACGACGCCCAGCGCAATGGGGATGAGAATGTTGACGAGTCCCATGGGTCCCGGTGGGCGTTGCCGCCCACCTGCCTTGTTCTGTTGTTGGCGTCAGTTGGCCGGGCCGAGCAACCGCCGCGCGATAACATCGGCCTGAATTTCCGCAGCCCCCTCAAAGATATTGAGAATCCGTGCGTCGCACAAGACACGGCTGATCACATATTCCTGGGCGTAACCGTTGCCACCATGGACCTGAACCGCGTTGTCGGCGGTCGACCAGGCGACCCGCGCCGCCAGGAGCTTGGCCATGCCGGCCTCGAGATCGCATCTTTTGCCAAGGTCCTTCTGCCTGGCGGCAAAGTAGGTAAGTTGGCGCGCCATCATGATTTCCACCACGCTCCAGGCGAGTTTGCCGTAAACCCGCGGGAAGCTATAGATGGGTTTGCCAAACTGCTCGCGCTCGGTGGCGTAGCGAAGCCCGATTTCCAGCGCCGACTGGGCCACGCCCAGTGCCCGGGCGGCGGTCTGGATGCGCGCAGACTCGAAGGTGGTCATCAACTGCTTGAAGCCGTTGCCTTCTTCCCGTCCCAGCAGATTTTCGGCCTTGACCTCGAACCCGTCGAAGCTGAGCTCATACTCCTTCATGCCACGATAACCGAGCACCTCGATTTCCCCTCCGGACATTCCCGGGGCCGGGAACGGATCGTCGTCGGTGCCGCGCGGTTTTTCGGCAAGAAACATGCTGAGGCCCTTGTAGCCGGGCTCGCTCGGGTCGGTACGCGCCAG
>RFJA01000085.1 GCA_003695065.1 Alphaproteobacteria bacterium | reverse complement strand
GTCGAATTCCTCCGGCGGCTGATGTCGGTTGCGCAAGAGGTAGACAAATCCTCTTGGGATCTTTATTTAGTTAGCATGTGAAGTTCTTACAGAAATAAAACGCTGTTAGCGGTTCTTTAGCAATTCCCTCCTTATTCTCGGCGGTTGCGAACGATAGAGAACACAACAAAATGTCCCCAGCGGCCGGGACGTTGAGGGGAAAGGGTGACATGAACACTGGCCAGCAGGCGGGATCGGAAAAATCAAGTCCGAAGCCCAGAACCAAAAATCTCGGACGCAAGGCATGGCTCGTCGGGGAAAAGGCCTTTCAGCTCATGCGGGATTTTGGCGTCACGCCAACACCCAACAATTATCAACTCTGGTATGCGTTTGTACTTGGCGAGAACAAGGACCTCTTCCACGAACTCGAAGCCCTGATTGCCGAGACCAAGGGCGGGCCCACGGACGGACTGTGCGCGCAATTGTTCGACAAATACTTCGGCGAAAACGAGGAGGCACGCCTGATCCAGCAGACCAATTCGCGCGTTCATGGTGAACTGGAAAAGCTGCTCGCCCAGTTGCGGACCGCCGAGGACGACACGCAGAGGTTCGGCAATACCATGGAAGGCTATAGCGGTAGCCTGGCGAAGGTTACGGATCTGGACTCGGTCCGCGAGATGATCAGCGGAATCGTCGAAGAGGCGCGCATCATGGAGTCCAAAAGCCGCGCTCTTGAGGGGCGCCTCAAGGAGTCGCGCGACGAAATTGACAAGCTCAAGCATAATCTCGAAGCCGTTCGCGCCGAAGCAACGACCGACGCATTGACAGGCGTGGGCAACCGCAAACTGTTCGATCGGCTTCTCGCGGAATATACCCAGGCGGCACGCGAATCGGACAAACCGTTATGTCTTATTTTTGGTGACGTCGACCATTTCAAAACATTCAACGACACCTGGGGCCATCAGATTGGCGATCATGCGCTCAAACTGGTCGCTCACCACCTGAAAACACAGATCGGGGAGGCCGGTGTGGCGACACGATATGGCGGCGAGGAATTCGCCGTGCTCCTGCCCGATACCGTCCTGCCCACGGCCGCCAACATGGCAGAACAGGTGCGCCAGTCGGTGAGCAAGAAAGCGATGAAAAGCAAGGCAACCGGGGCGACACTCGGTAAAATCACCATGTCGTTCGGTGTGACCTGTTTCGACCCCAAAGAGTCCCCCGAAGAGTTCGTCCGACGAGCCGATCAGGCGCTTTACAGGGCCAAGAGCGAAGGTCGCAACAGAGTGGTTTCGGATCCTGTCCCTTCGGGTGCAAACCCTGCTAGCAGAGACGGGTATCGGGTGTTATAAAACAGTCGTTTCAGAATCCCCCGATCCGGAGTAGCTGGTTGACATGGCTTATACGACGCTTTTGTTCGACGTCGCCGATGACGTCGCCGTCCTCACCCTGAACCGTCCCGACGCGCTTAACGCGCTCACCGCCGAGATGCACGGCGAAATCCGCGATGTCCTCGACCGCCTGGAAAAGGAGACGACACCGGCCCGGTCCCTGCTGATCACCGGTGCAGGGCGCGGGTTCTGCTCCGGCGCCGATCTGCAACAAAGCCTGTCCAGCGATAGTGGCGCACCCGATCTCGGAAGGCTTCTGGAAACCGATTACAACCCTCTGATCAAGCGCATTCGGAACCTGCAGATGCCGGTGGTGGCTGCGGTCAATGGCCCGGCTGCCGGCGCCGGCATGAGCCTGGCCATGGCCTGTGATCTCATCTATGCGGCGCGCTCCGCCACCTTCTTCCAGGCCTTCGCCAATATCGGCCTGGTGCCGGATGCAGGCAGTTCCTATTTCCTGCCACGCCTGATCAGCCGCGCCAAGGCGGCACGAATGATGATGCTGGCGGAAAAGATATCCGCCGAGCAAGCCGAAAAGTGGGGCCTGGTCAGCGCCGTGATTGATGACGACAAATTGCTTGACGAAGCCACCGCAGCCGCCCGCAAACTGGCAAAAGGGCCGACGGCCGCCCTCACCTCGATCCGCCGGATGCTGTTCGCGTCGGAACGCAATAGCCTGTCGGAACAGCTTGATCTGGAACGTGACCTGCAGCAGAAGGCAGGCTACAGCGAGGATTTTGCCGAAGGGGTCAAGGCGTTTCTGGAAAAGCGGAAGCCGGTCTTCAAAGGTCGATAGACTGGCTTATTGTTGGCCTTTTGGAGGCCTTCGCCGTCCCTTAATCCCGTTTGGCGGCCTTCGCCGGCCCTTAACCCCGTTTGGCGGCCTTCGCCGCCAGGCCAATATTCATCGCCTCACGCGCCCAATCGGCCATCTCTTCGGGACCATCGAACAAGAAGTCCGGCGCCCGATAGTATGGCATGGCCACGGTGCGGCCCTGCTTGTTCGTGTACAGGAACGGCTGTGCACCCGCTTCCTCGTAGCCGCGCCGCGTCGTCTCGTCGACCTTGAAATAAAGCTGGTCGTCCAGAATCAATGCAAAGATAGCCTCCCCGATGTAGAGGCCGACGCCGCCAAACATCCGGCGTAGCGACACGTCACCGGCCCGGCTCAGGGATTCGAGCACAAAGTCCAGATAGCTGCTGCTCACGGCCACGGCGCTAATCCAACAGCACATTGTTGGTGCCGCGCGGCAGCCTGACTGTCAGGCCGTCAAGCGCCTCGGTGATGACGATCTGACAGCCGAGCCGCGAGGTGGTGGTGAGATCGCAGACGAGATCCAGCAGATCCTCCTCTTCCTCTGACGGCACCGGTAACCGGTGGTAGTCCGCCTCGGCGACGATCACATGGCAAGTGGAGCAGGCCATCGAGCCCTCACAAGCCCCCTCCATATCAATACCATGGGCATGCGCCACGTCGAGAACACTCTGGCCTTCCCTGGCCTTCACTTCCCGGCGCTCTCGGCCGTCGGCACTGATAAAGACGATCTTCGGCATGTTAGAGCAACGCCCTTACAGCATCGGTGATTGCGTTGGCCGCAAACTCTGCTTCCTCTGCCGTGGTTGTCCTCCCGAAACCAATCCGGATCGATGCCTTGGCCAGACGGTCGTCCACCCCGATGGCGCGCAGGACATAGGACGGCTCACCGCTTCCCGACGCGCAGGCTGCCCCTGAGGAAACCGCAAGTGCACGCAGGCTGGCGATGAGCCGATCCCCGTCAACTCCCTCGAAGCTGAGATTGAGGTTGCCCCAGTAGCGAGCCTCGTCACTGCCATTCAGAATCACGCCGTTGAGATTGCGCCGCAGCGTTGTCAGGAAGGCGCGGGACAGCCCCTCGATTCGGGATCGCTCTTCCGCCAGCACCGCCCCGGCAACTGCGCAGGCTTTACCCATGCCCGCGCACAGAGCCGGCGCCAGTGTGCCCGAGCGCAAACCGCGTTCCTGTCCCCCGCCATCCATCAGCGGCACCAGTGGCACTCTCGGGCGGCGGCGCACATAGAGCGCGCCAACGCCTTTGGGGCCATAAATCTTGTGCCCCGACAGGCTCATCAGGTCCACATCGAGCGCCCCCACATCCACCGGGATCTTGCCCACTGCCTGGGCCGCGTCAGTGTGGACCTTGGCGCCCTTGGCATGGGCAATGGCCGCAATCTTGGCAACCGGCTGAATCACCCCGATCTCGTTGTTGACCAGCATCACGGATACCAGCGCAGTATCGTCCCGCACCGCCGCCGCCAGCCGTTCAAGGTCCACCAGTCCGTCAGCTCCCACCGGCAGATAGGTTACCTCGGCGCCTTCCCGCTCCATGGCCCGGAACGACTCGAGGACGCATTTATGCTCGGTCACCACCGTCACCAGATGACGCCGCTTGGACCTGAGGGCCCGGGCAACCCCCTTGATGGCGGTGTTGTTGGATTCGGTTGCCCCTGATGTGAAGATGATTTCCTCCGGCGTAGCGCCGATCAGCGCCGCCACTTGCTCCCGCGCCACGTCCACGCCGGCGTGTGCCTCCCAACCGAACCGGTGGCTTTCGGAATGGGGATTGCCGAAACGCGTGGTCAGGTACGGCATCATGGCATCAAGCACGCGGGAATCCAGAGGTGTGGTCGCCTGGTAGTCGAGGTACACGGGCGTATTTACCCTGGTTTCCGCATTCTTGCTGTGGGTTGCCGTCGCAGTCATGATGCCTGTCGCTTCGACGAATTGCCCTGCGCCATGCGCGCGATCAGAGGTGGCCAGACCTCCAGAAAACGCTCCACATCCCCGGATGTGGATCCCCACCCCAGACTGATCCGGATGGCACACCGGGCGAGATCCTCGCCCGCGCCCATGGCAGCCAGGACGTGGGATGGCGTGACCTTGCCGGAGGAGCAGGCGGACCCGGCGCTGACGCAGATACCCTCCAGATCAAGGGCCATGATCTGGGTTTCGCTGGACACACCCCGCACCGCGACACAGGTGGTGTTGGAAAGGCGCGGTGCGCCCTGCCCGAAAACAATGGCTTCGGGAACCAGCTTCCCGATGTCCGCTTCAAGCCTGTCGCGCAAGGCCGCGATGCGGTTCATGTCATCCAGATGCTGGCGCGCGATCTTGGCAGCCACGCCAAAACCGACGATGCCGGGGATATTTTCGGTGCCCGCCCGGCGGCGCAACTCCTGCCCCCCGCCCCGAAGCAACGGTCTGAGATCCAGATTGTCCCTCACCACAAGCGCCCCGACGCCCTGGGGACCGCCCAGTTTATGGGCCGAAAGCGACATGAGGTCGACACCGAGAGCGTCAAAGTCCACCGATATCTTTCCGGCAGCCTGTATCGCGTCGGTATGAAAAAGTGCGCCGTGGGCACGGGCGATCCGGGCCATCTGCGCCACCGGCAGGATCACGCCGGTCTCGTTGTTGGCCAACATGGCAGATACCAGTGTCGATCCGTCCCCAGCGGCGAGCCGCCGGTCCAGATCCTCGAGATCGGGCAGGCCGTTCCGGTCAACCGCCATAACCTCCACCGCTGCGCCGGTCGCATCCGCAATCTGGCGCACCGATTCATGCTCCACCGGCGTCATGATCAAACGGTCGATCGCGAGCCCGCATAGTGCCATGTTGTTGGCCTCGGTCCCCCCGCTGGTGAACACGATATTGCGGGGAGAGGCACCCACAAGAGCGGCCACCGCTTCCCGCGCCGCCTCGACCCGCGCGCGGGCCCTCCGCCCGGCTTGATGCACTGACGACGGATTGCCAACCGTATTGAAGGTCTCGGCCACGGCATCGACCACGGCCGCATAGACCGGCGCAGTGGCATTGTAATCAAGATACGTTTGCAAATGGCGCGCCATCATCAAAAGAACCGTGACATGAACAGAACCGCAGGCACACCCGCGACCGAATCACACTCGCGATAGGCGAAGATCAGCCGGCCGCCTTGGCACCGCGCTTGACCGGCGGCTGCGCATCGGGCGCCTGCTCGGCTTCGGGCGCCGCGGGTTGAGCATTCTTGATTTGTGCCTCCAGCTCCTCAATACGGCCTCGCAGGGTGCAGATCATGTCCACCATCCCTTCGAGGCTGCGCGCGACCGGGTCCGGCAAGTCGTCTGTCGGAATGCCGTAGGCGCAAAAATCATGCTTGACCGCTGACCGGCCTCGCCGCGCCTGAACCTCTCGCGCCGGAATACCGATGACCGTGGTATCCGGGGCAACGTCTTTGAGGACCACCGCATTGGAACCCACCCGCGCATTACGCCCGATCACGATGGGACCCAAAATCTTCGCGCCGGCGCCGACGATCACACCGTCCTCCAGCGTCGGGTGGCGCTTCCCCTTCTCAAGCGAGGTGCCCCCGAGCGTCACCCCCTGATAAAGCGTAACATCCCGTCCAAGCTCCGCCGTTTCGCCTATGACGACTCCCGACCCGTGGTCAATAAAGCAGCCGGGCCCGATTGTCGCCGCCGGATGAATTTCGATTCCGGTGAGGAAGCGCCCGAACTGGGTCAGGAATCGGGCCAGAAACCGCCAGTTCCGGGTCCACAGACTGTGACCCAGTCGATAGAAAAACAGGGCATGGACGCTGGGATAGGTGACAATCACCTCAAGGCGGGATCGCGCCGCCGGGTCACGTTCCAAAGCTGCGGTTACGTCAGCTTTCAACTCTTTCCACATCACCAACACTCCCGACTTCGCGACTCATACCCTAGCGATAAACATATGACCCTGCGGCCGTTATCCGAAAAGTTTACCCCCTGACACCCATGGAACAAAGGAGGAATTCCGGACCTCGCCGAGCCGGCGCTTGTGCAATAGCTGCAAATGCTTATATATGTGGCGCTTTCGGAGGGTCAAGCGAGCAAGCTCGGGTGTTGCTCCGGGTGGGTTGTCGTGCGCTGCTGCGTACCCCATACAATCCGAGGCCTTGTGCTTGAACCGATAACTGGTGTCGTTTCTCAACAATTAGCGGTAACCCATATGCCTGACGTTATTTTTCAAGGTTCTGAAGGCCGGATCGAGGGCCGCTACCAGCCCGGCAAGGGCGAAAATCCTCCCATTGCCCTGATCCTTCACCCTCATCCGCAGCATGGGGGCACCATGAACAACAAGCTGGTCTACTATCTCTTTCATTCGTTTGCCCGTCGGGGCTTTTCGGTCTTGCGGTTCAATTTTCGTGGCGTCGGCCGCAGCGAGGGGAGCTTTGACAACGGGATTGGTGAGCTGGACGATGCCGCTGCGGCGCTCGACTGGCTCCAGGCGATCAACCGCGATGCACCACAGTGCTGGGTCGCCGGCTTCTCGTTCGGTGCCTGGATCAGCATGCAGCTTCTGATGCGGCGGCCCGAGATCTGCGGTTTCATC
>RFJA01000005.1 GCA_003695065.1 Alphaproteobacteria bacterium | reverse complement strand
TTGGAATAATTGTCGTAACCGCTGATGGAGGTAACCGTTCCATATCCAACATCCCAGTCCAGTTTCAGCGATACGCCGGCCCACTGCCGGTCGGCCATGCCTTCGAAATCACCAAACGGGTCGGTGAGCACGTCGCCCGACAGTCGCCCGCCGGCCAGTCCGGTTACATTGTTGGAGGACACATAGGCGGCACCGCCTTCTTCCGACATGTAGTTGAACCGCACCTCGGCGGTCAGCGTGTCGCTCAGCGCGCCAATGAGGCGGGCGCGGATGTTTCGGCTGGTGTAATAGTCCACCTCCTTGCCAAGGAAGCTGTTGTCGATGAAGCCGTCGGTATCATAAAGAAGCCCGGACAGCCGGAACTTCAGCTTGTCACCCGCAAGCGGGCCGCCGATCCCGGCTTCGGCGGTCACGGTCTGGCCATTGCCGTATCCCAGCTTGATCCGGCCCTCAAGCGCGTCGGTGGGGCGCCTGGTGACCACATTGAATACCCCGCCGATGGCGTTCTTGCCATAAAGCGCACCCTGTGGCCCTTTCAGCACCTCGATCCGCTCTACATCGAAATAGCGGCCGGTAAAAAATTCGGTGTCGGCGAGCGGCACCCCGTCGATCACATAGGCCACCGAAGGCGCCTGCAGCCGATCGGTGGATACGCCGCGCACCGTGATGATATTGGTCCCGGGGTCCTGGTCATTGATCATGTAGACGCCGGGGGTCAGTGCCACCAGGTCCTCGATGGTGCGGATTTCCCGGCGTTCGAAATCAGCCGCGCTGAAGGCTGTGATGGTGTCGGGCACGGTCTGGGCCGCTTCGCTGCGCCCGCGTGCGGTGACCAGAATTTCCTCGATCCCGTCGCCGGCCTCAGCCAGCGCGCTACCCGATGTTCCAACCGTCAGAAAGATGGCGGCAAGGGCTGTATGCGCCTTCATGATAACTCCCCTGAGACGTTTCCTGGGTGTTGTAACGTTCGCCCAAGGGGAGGCCGGGTCTGCGCGGTGCCAGATTTTCCTCGATCACGGCACACTGAAATCAGGATTGGCCCGGAAACCAGAATTGGCTCTATTGGCATGTATCCCGCTCCCTTCGCTGGTGCTAACCAGATCAGGTTCAGTGGGTGTAATCTCAGTCCCGGCCAGATCCGGCCCGGACACCCCAGTGGACGGCTGGCAGAGTGGCCGAAGGGGCCGGTCATGTCAATGGGCAAAGTTCAGTGGGCAATGTCAGCGCCTGGCCCTGAAGGTCTCGCAGGGGTCTGCGCGACGCAGGCCGGGGGTGAACCAGACCAGGTCGAAGGGTAGTTCGTAGGATTGGGGTTCTGCCTTGTCAGTCGCCACCTCGACAAAGCCTACGCTTGCAACGGCACTGCGGGCGCCAAGGCGCTCCAGATGGTAGGGCACACCCCGATCAGTGCGGGCGTGTCCCGCACCGGTGATCAGCACAGCGCCATCGTCAGTGGCGGCATCCATCATCCGGCGCGCCATCAGGGCGTCGCGCGCAAACTGGATTTGGGCAAAGTGCTCAATCTTGTCCGGCGGAAGGCTGCCGCAGTGGTTGTCGGCAATGTCGGCGATCAGGGCGGGGCGCAGCGCCGCGGGCAGGGCTGGTGGCAGGGCAAGGTCTGTGCGCGTCTCCGGCGGCAGGGCGGCCCAGCCCTGATCGTGCATGGCGACCACCAAGCCGCGGGAGAAATTGGCCCAAGCCAGGGGCATTTGAAAGCGCACAGCGGTGTTGGCGACCGGGGCGTAGAGGGTCCAGTCCGGCCAGCCCGACTCCGCCCAGTTCAGGAAAAACGGCAGCTTGTCTGCGTTGGCGCGTGGTTCGGCGTAAAACAGCCGAAGGCCGCCGGCCTGGTCCTCGCCGATCATCTCCATGGCGACGGCGGGAAAGCGTGCCTGTTCGGCGATTGCACGCAATACCCAAGCCTGCAGCTCATGATGGCGCGGATTGTCGTGTGCTTCGCCCAGAATGATAAAATGACTGCCTGCGAGAACGGTCAGAAATTCGTGGCGGTTCAGAAACCGGCGTTGCGCCACCGACCAGATCCGGTCGACCAACGGATGATCGGCAAACGCGAGATCCGGGCTGCGTGGCGGTGGTGGGGCCGGGGTGCAGCCAGCCAGTCCAAGGCCGAGCAGAAGGATAAGCGCCAGTCTGAACGGTGAACCGGTAACCATGGTTGAGCCGGATCACGCTTTTCCGCGCCGTCCCGCCAAAATCCGGTAGGCGCGGCTGACCTCCTGAAACTTCAATGTGGCTTCAGGGTCATCGCGGTTGGTGTCCGGATGATAGCGTTTGGCAAGGTCACGAAAGCGCGCCTTGATTTCACTTTCACTGGCGTCCTCGTCAAGACCCAGGACCCGGATTGCCCTGCGTTCGTCGGCACTGAGTGCCGATTCCGCGGTGCTCCAGGTCCAGCTCGACGCTTTGGCGTATCCGGCGCTGGTTCGGGCCTCTTCCTCGGCGGCGTGTCGCATTTCCTCGTAACTCATGCCGTCGAAATAATTCCAGGCCCGGTTGTATTCGCCGGCATGGCGCTGGCAGAACCACCACTTGTCCCTGGAGTAGCGGGATTTGGGGGCGGGATGCTCACCAGGTGCACTACAGCCTTCGGCGTCGCAGGTGCGAACGGCTTCCGGCCTGGTTTCCGACCCGTACCCGCCCCAGCGCGGAAATCCCCAGCTTTTCGATCGTGGCATGATGTCCAAACTC
>RFJA01000084.1 GCA_003695065.1 Alphaproteobacteria bacterium | reverse complement strand
GTCTCTACCAGCAGAAGTGCCGCGCGATGAATTCGCAGACGGACATCGAACTCGGCGACTGTCATGCCGACGATGTCCAGAAATCGTCGCTGAAACGCGGATCGGCTCATGCCCGCAATGTTCGCGAGGTCATCCGCCGACGGTCGCGTGTCTCCTGAATCCAGTAGCGCGCCGACAGCACGGGCTATGCGCGGATCGCCGAGCGACACAATCCAGTCTGGATGGGTGCCATCCCCGTCGAGCTGCGCGCGTAACAGCAACACCAGCATCTGTTTCAGCAATGCCGATGCGATGGCACGGGATCCGAAACGCGGTTCTTTGAGTTCGGCCACGAGATTGTTGACCACCGCTGGACTCCGGCCGGCAGCGTTGAGATCGAACACCAACGGTTTGTCGATGCCGGAGAACAGATCCAGATAATACAGATAGCGCGTCGTCACCGTTGCGCAGGCTGTGCGCAGATCCGCCCTGTTGCCTGCCGAAATCCGCAGCAATCCCTCGGTGAAGGCGCGGAACTCTGACATCCCCTCGTGAACCTTGAGCAATCGGCCCGGGGCCTGCAACTGATGCCCAACACCAGCGGGCACGACAATCAGCGCGCCGGGTGCGAGTGGCTCCGAATAACCGGCCAACCACCCCGACCCGCCAATCACATAATGCAGCAGCGTTGTCGGCATCGGTCCCAGGTCAAGGCGCCACCCTTCCGCGACCTCGCACATGGCGAAAGCTTCGACGCGCGCTTCGAGATGCAAGAGCAACCTGTCGACCTTGTGGTGCATGTTATCGTGCCCCTTAACCCTGTTCTCTCGATGAAGCAACGGAACGCCTCCAGTGATCCGGCAAGTGCCTGGCGGTTGATGATGCGCTTTGTTGGTCAAAACGACGCTTGATCATACAAAACCTTGGACTTGAGCGCGCCACAAATGCAAAAAACTAGTTTTTCGACCCTCCCCCTCCGTTATTCAACTTTCTAGGATCCCCTAGCGCCAGCGTGTCGCAATTGTTGCAGTGTGAGTCACTTGGCGGCAGTGCGGACAACAAGACTACATCAAATTCAGGCATTCATTGCGTGTGTTTCGCAGGTTGCAGCGCAAACTCTGCCACCGGACAGCAACGGATTTTAGGGGGTGACGACCAGTTCTATCAGGCGCGAGAGCCTTTAATCTGGCGGGAATTTTGACTCCAAGAGCAGAAATAAGGATAGCCCAGTCTCAGAGTTGGATTGACAAGCCCAAGCGCAAGACGAAGAAAAACCATCGAGGGCGCAAAAGGCAGAGAGACGAAAAAGGGGCGGTAAAAACCCAGAGAGCGGATCAACAACCTCGGGTCATGACTGGACCGGCTGGTCGCGGATCTTCAACGGCTGGTTGTGGCGCCACGCGCGGGTCCCGGCGGGTGCCGTGTCCAGCGGTTGAACGGAAAAAAACTGGATGCGGAATTTATGCGATTGACTCGCAATTGCGTGCTCTGTACAAGGACACAAAATTACAAATCATTCTCAATATCAAAAGGGACCATCGCATGTTTCGGACTCGTTGCCTCAATGCCGTCAGTCTGGTCGCACTTCTGGCCGCAGTACCTGCTTTGGCTGCGGAGGAATACGACAAGGTCGAGGAAATCATATCGCGGGAAAAATACCTGTCGCTTGACAAAATGGATGCGGTCAAGACACCGACTCCGATCATCAATATTCCGCAAAGCCTCTCGATTATTTCGGCGGATCGGATCGCCGAACAGTCCTTTACCAACATAGGCGACGTGACGCGCTACACGCCGGGTATTGCGATCGGCCAAGGCGAAGGGCACCGTGATGTGATCATCATACGAGGCATAGAAACCACGGCCGATTTCTTCCTCAACGGGATACGGGACGACGTCCAGTATTTTCGGCCGCTCTACAATCTTGAGCGGGTCGAGATCCTTCGTGGCTCCAATGCCCTGCTGTTCGGGCGTGGCGGCGGTGGCGGTATTGTCAATCGTGTCACCAAGCGACCGGAATTTGACGGAGATTTCATCGGCGGATCGGCCAGTGTGGATACTTTCGGATCCTACAATCTGGCCGGCGACGTCAACCTCGGCGTCACGCAGAACGCGGCTTTCAGGCTGAACGCGTTCTACGAAGAGCTGGATAATCACCGCGATTTTTATGGGGGCGAACGCTTTGGGGTCAATCCCACATTCGCGTTCAGGGTCACCCCGGATACCGACGTCCTCCTGTCTTATGAATATGTCGATGACGATCGGGTCGTTGACCGCGGTGTCCCCTCGCAGGTTGTCGCGGACGGGCCGAACGTGCCGCTGAAAGGCTTCGACAAGATGTTCTTCGGGTCACCGGACGAGAATTTGACGACCCTGCAAGCACATATTGTCCGTGCGCGGGTCGATCATGTCTTTACCGATTTTCTGCGTGGCAATATCACGCTGCAATATGCCGATTACGACAAGCTCTATCAGAACCTTTTCGCGAACAGTGCCGTTACGGTTACGAACGGCACATTTCCCGAAGTGGAGCTTGACGGGTATCAGGACTTCACGGACAGGCAGAACCTGATCATTCAGGCAAATTTCATCAGCGAGTTCCAGACCGGTTCGGTCGGGCATACGGTTCTTTTCGGCGCCGAATACGGCGACCAGGACACCAGCAATTCGCGCAACGACAATGTTTTTGACGTGAATGGTTCGGATCGGCTGGTTGTCGCCTTTAGCGACCCCCTCAACATTCCCGATTTCTCGTTCTCCAATCTGGTGCGGGACCGGAAGTCGGAGGTTCGGTTCACCTCGGTCTATCTTCAGGACCAGATCGATGTAACGGACTGGCTGAAGCTTGTGGGTGGCGTCCGGTTCGATCGATTTGACATCGAGGTCCTCGATTTTATCGAGCAGAGCGATGGGGATATGATTGATGGGAATTTCGCGCGTGTCGACGAGAAGTTTACGCCAAGGCTCGGCGCTATCCTGAAACCGGCGGAGAATATCTCGGCGTATTTCAGCTTCAGCGAGACCTTCCTGCCGCGCTCGGGGGATCAGTTCCTGACCCTCGATCTGGATACCGAGAGCACCAAACCTCAGTCCTTCCAGAACACCGAAATCGGCTTTAAATGGGACATCCGGCCGGACCTCAGCCTTACGGCGGCGCTGTTCGACCTCGATCGCTCCAGCTTTACCTCGGTCGACCCCGATGATCCTGGGCAGCTTATCGTGGTTGAAGGTTCGCAGACGCAAGGTTTCGAGCTGCAGCTTAGCGGCAGGATCACGGATTGGTGGAGTGTCTCGGCCAGCTACAGCTATCTGGACGGCAAGGTCAGACGCGTTGACGGCGGCGGGAATGACGGGAACAAAACGCGCCAGACACCGGAGAACATGTTCTCCGTCTGGAACGACATCACCGTTTCCGACCGCATCGGTTTCGGTATCGGGGCAACATTCCAGGACAGTTATTTCGTCCGCGAGGACAATTCGGTAAAGGTCCCTGACTATGTCCGCTTCGACGCTTCCGCATATTACGATGTGAACGACCAGATCCGACTGCAGATCAACATCGAGAACCTGTTCGACGAGGACTATTTTCCCGATGCGCACAGCAACAACAACATCTCAACCGGCGAACCGCTCAACGCGCGTTTCACGATCATGAGCAGGTTCTAAGGAAGGGCCGAGATGCGCCGCGGCGCAATGCTGCGGCGCTTGATCGGGCACGGTGTAATCCCGGCGTCGCCGAGCAATGTCTGCCTGCCTTGCAGACCATTCCGAAAGCCGACCGAGGCTTGGGGTGATCAAGCGTAATGACATGGGCCGCGTTCAACCGATCCAATCTTTCATGGCGGCCCAACGCCCTGATCACAGATCGGCTCTTGGCCGGGGCCTTGCTCCGTCGACCTCGTCCGGCTCTAGAACACGCCGCGCAAAACTACGCGAAGCGTCAGGTTGAGCCGCGCCCGCGCACTGTGGTCATATGATGCCATGACAGCAAGGGAGTAATTGCGCTGATCGTCGGCGTCTTATAAAATCAACGGCGGTTCTAGTACCGTAAATCCGGCTAAATCTTCGTAAAGTCGCCACAAACCAGTTCGAGAACATTGCAAACGCAGCCCATAGTAGGCCGTTAGTAATACCGATTGGGTGCCGGGCATGCCGATTGCCCCGCGTCAATTGTCAGGATTTGGCCCGTAATATTCTTTCCATCGGGGCCGGCGAGATAAGCGAATCCTCCGGCGATATCTGCTGCTTCCACTGAGCGACCAAGCGGATTTCTTGCTTTCGAAGTTTCGCGGACTCCCTCCTGACCACCATAGATCTGGCCCGTCATGTCTGTGGGTACAGTACCTGGTGCAACGGCGTTTACCCGGACTCCGTATCGCGCCAACTCGGATGCAACGGACTTGGTAAGTCCTACGACACCGTGCTTGGCCGCGGTATACGCGTGTGGTCCCATTGCCACCAGACCGGCGACGCTTGTGGTCGATAGAATACATCCGTCCCCCTGATTGATCATCGCGCGTGCAGCGTGTTTCATGCCGTAAAACACGCTGCCGAGGAGAAGGGAAACTGTTTTGTTCCAATCCTCGCTCGAAATCGTGGCAATGCCGCCGACGACGCCAAGTGCGCCGGCGTTATTGATCATGCAATCCAGGCGACCGTGCCGAGCAAGGGCTTGGTCCACCAAATCGGCTATCTGCTTCTCTTCGGTGACGTCTGCAGCAAGAAATTCTGCTCCAATCTCCGAGGAAATGGCTTCGCCCTTTTTCTGTTGAATATCCGACATGATCACCGTTGCGCCATCCCTGACGAACCGTCGGGCCGTCGCCTCGCCCAGACCACTGGCCGCCCCGGTTATAATGGTTACCAAGCCTTCGAGTTGTGTCATTTTATCCCTGCATCAAGTGTTACGGATGGAAGATACGGATTGGTGGCTGTTTGTAAGCGCCAATCAATACTTGTTCAGTCGCATGATGCTGACTCAGATCTCGGGGAAAGTAGCGAGTCAGTATCCCGTCCTATCAGGAGCCGGTAATGTCGCGAACTTCTCCATAAAAACAGAGTGGCCGCAAGAGATGCAATTGAACAGGTAATAGCGAGCGCCTCTTTCACACGCATCTCGTCAGCGTATATCTGGTCTGTAATAAGGGCGACCACGGTGGGGGCGGCGCCGAGCCCAATTACACTGACCGCAAAAACATAGATGGCAGAAGCAATACCCCGCATTCTGCTGGGCGTCGCAAGCTGGAGGGCCGATGTGCTTACGGCTTGGGGTACGCTATAGAGGAAGCCGACGACGGCGGCTACCGCAAGCCCGGAAAGGTACGACTGGGCGAACAACAAAGACAGACAAGCAACAATCATGAGAGCCGAGCTGCCTATAGGAAGTATAAGCAAGCGGTCTCTACGTCCTCCCCTAGTAAGCCAATTGGAGATCCAAGGCCCGGTCAATACGCCCACGGAACCTGTGACAAGCACGAGTACGCCGTACTCTACCCCGACGTTTCCGACTGGAGCATCAAAATTGCGAATGAGCACCGACGGCATCCATGCGGGAAAGGCGTAGAGCGTGATGACGATACAGGACATGCCGGCATAGAAATTGACATAGAATCCGCGCCAGGTGACGAATACTCGCCAGATATCGCGTAACGCTACGACCTCCTCACGCCTTCCTTTAGTAGTGGATGCTTCTCGAGGCGGCTCCTGAATAAACAACACCATTCCGGCGACCAACAAGCCGGGCAGACCGACCAGAACGAAAACCATCTGCCAGGGATGTAGTTCGCCGAGTACCGGAATTCCCCCTAGGTTCCAACCACCAACCATATCCAACAGTAATCCACCAAAAATCAGCGCAAACCCCCCACCAAGATACGGCCCCATCATGTAAATACTGAAGACACGGGGCAGTGTCCGTGCTGGGAACGCGTCGGTCAGTATGGACCATGCAGCCGGCGTCAGGCAGGCCTCGGTGCCGCCAACTGTCAGCCGGGCCAGAAACAATTGGGTATAAGACTTGGCCAATCCGCAAAATGCGGTGCCTAGGCTCCACATGGCTATGCCGAGCGCCAGTATCTTGCGTCGGCTTCCAATGTCGACCAGTCGGCCAAATACCGGACTCATCAAGATATAGGATGCGGTAAAAGCCAGGCCCTGGAGCATACTGATCTGAGTGTCGCTAAGCCCGGTATCATCCTTTATTGGCCCGACCAACAGATTGAGAACCTGCCTGTCAATAAAGCTCAAGGTGTAGGCGAGCATGAGGATGAAAACCATATACCAGCCTGAAATCTTGTGGAAGGTCCCCGCCTTCATTCGGCATATCCTCGGTGCAATCTGTCTTCTGTGGCGACGTGGGAAGAGGGCGAAAAACCTATGGTGTGTCAGGCACGATGCTGAAAAAAGGACTCCATCCAAAGGCTAATTCGAAAGCGAGATCGGGCTAGCAACGGCTCGTTCCGCCTTTCTGGATCGGATCACCCGTGTTTCGCACTGATTGGAAGCAGGAAACAGCCGCAGGTAACATCGGCGGGATGACACCGATGTTACCCTTGCGGCTAAGCAATATAAATCCAGGTCAATGGCTACATCCGCCATGTGAGCTGAAGCTGGAACGTCCGGGGTAGCAGGATCTGTCCGACCTGGTCGCCCGTCCGGCCGACCGCAGTGCCCGTCCCGCTACCTGTGGCAGGCGCGTCAATTACTCCTGTCGCAACGAACACATTGGTCAGATTCTTGGCGATGAAGGCCAGTTCCCAGCCGCTGTCCTCGGTCGAAACTCTCAGCGATGCGTCAATGTTGACATATTCTGGCTGCCGGCCGAGCGGTGTCGCAAAAGCCGACGGGAAATAGCCGGAGCTGTATCGGGCGAAAATGGACCCCCCGAAGATAAAACGATCCTTTATGGGGCGCTCATAGTTCGCACCAAGCGAAGCGGTCCAGTCCGGTGCGGCCGCGGTTGGTGCGCCAGCTAGATCCTGGCCCGGAGTTCCAGGGGAAAGTTCCAGACTGCACCCCTGCGCTATTGTTTGCCCAGCGTAGCAAGGAGCGATGAAGCTCTTGTAGCGTGCTCTATTGTAGTTGACACTTCCAAACAGGACGACCTCGGGAATTTCTTTGGGCGCGTATTGGAACGAAGCTTCAACTCCTTCCGTTCGTGCACTTCCCGCGTTGATAGAGTTATAGGACAAAGAAGTTGAATTCAGGTAGGTCACCTGAAGATCAGTGAATTTGTAAGTATAGAGGCCAAGGTCAAACCTGACCTGCCGCTCAAACAAGGCCGACTTCAGACCCACTTCAAAACCCTCGGCACTCTCGGGATCGAAGGTGAAAAACGATTCCGGTGTAGTCTGGGTCAGAATGGAGCTGTTTGCGAAACCGCCCGATTTATAAGCGGTTCGGTACGCCCCATATAGTGTCAGATCATCAGTTGGCCTCCAAGTCAGCGTAGCTTCCGGAGACCAATTGTTGAACGTTTGATCGGCTGTGATAGCTTCTCCAACCCGATAGCGGGGATACTGAGGGTTCGCATACGGCTGAATGAAACTGCTATCCTTTGTTTCATGGATATAACGAACGCCCGCAGTTGCCTCTACTTCGGGAACGACCTGCCAGATCAGTTGGCCATACGCCGAAAGGGTCTCGCCATCCGTCTGAGATTCCTTAGCATAGGTTACATAACGGTATCCGTCGGGAGCCTCACTGTTCTCGGAACCCAGCAGCATCACAGATTGCCCAAATGTACGTTTGGTGTTTTGGTAATAGCCACCCACCAGGAAGTTGACAGGAGAAGCGTAGGTGCTGAGAACTCGCAGCTCGCTCGACCCTGCATGGAACTTGGTTTTCTCTGCCGCCCAGATGTTAACCGCCTGAGAATTCTGATAGTCAGTATCCGCAAGGAAACTGTTACTATTCTCGTGGTAGTTCGATACCGAGGTCACTTTGAGGTTGTCAAAATCATATTCCAAAGTGGCCGTCACGCCGCCCGACTCGTAGTCATTGAAAAGCTTTCCGTCGCGGGCGAAGCGAGTTTGCGCTGCAAGTTCCGCGGGGAAATCATTCGTGTGAGAAACGAAGTCCCGCGTGCACGGGACGTCTGGAGTTCGTGTGCTGAAGCCTCCCTCACAAGCGTAAACAACATAATTCCAGGTAGCGGGATTTACCTTGCTTTCGCCGTAGTTTGCCTTGAGGGTCATGGCAAACCGGTCATTGGGTTCCCAACGCAAGGTGACGCGGCCTAGAAACTCATCCTCTCCCGGGGCTTTCCTTACGCTTGGCGGCGCCAAATGTTCCGAAACGACAGCGTCCGCAACGGCCACGCCGGGGGGCGTATCGCGCGTGACATAATTCACCGGATCGGCATCATTGACGAAATAGCCATCATACATTTTTGAAGCGCGAACCCCGACGCGAATACCCAGCGTGTCCGACAAAGGGCCCGAAATGACTGCCTCGGTAAAGAGTTTTTCCCCTTTGAATTCATATCCCCCGGTCACTCTCGCCGTTAATTCGTCCGTTGGATTGGCTGTATTGATCGAAATAACCCCCGCGGTTGCGTTCTTCCCATAAAACAGGGATTGCGGCCCCTTCAGGATCTCGACGCTTTCGAGATCAAAAAATCCCTCGTTTATGACGCGGCCTTCGCCATAGTATACGCCGTCCACGACGACTGCGACTGACTGCTCGGTACCCAAGGCCAGAGGATTGGAGCCAATGCCACGAAGGGTAAGCTGCGCGCCTGAGCCGAACGCGCTACGGGTCACTGAAAACTCAGGCGTCAGATTGGTAAGACTTTCAAGGTCTGTCACATCGTAACGCTCGATCGATTCAGCGGAAATCGCCCTCAGGGATACCGGGATATCCTGATCGGATTCTTGACGCTTGCGCGCAGTGACGACGACCTCTTCAATGCCATGGAACGCCGATGCCGTTTCCGTAGCGCCGGCTTTTAAGGATGGCGCACTCAAAGGCGCTGCAAGTAAAATCGCTATCGCTGTAGTGCCAAGATGAGCCGTCTTAGTCATTCCCCTTTACCTCCCAGGATATCTCAAAGCACAAAGGATCAAAAAATCAGGTTCTGTCACCCAATGGATAACAAGTTGCACCGCAAACAACACGACAATACGCCGTCGATGGAACGTAGGTAGCCGGTACGGTTATTGCGTCCTGCGAGAGAGCGAACCCTTTTTGGTTTTCTCGTTTTCGAAGCCTTGTGCAAATTAATAAGTGATCCTCATTTAGCAGTCAAACATATTTTGTCGTTTGATAGGGGGGCGCAAGGGTAGCTTCGCCGGAATCATGGGGCCGGTCTCAGTCCTTAGTGCAGGTGTAGAAGGGCGTCAGACTAGCCGGAACATCGGAGGCGCCCTCTTCCCTGGCGGAATGAACGACTGCTGACTGTCGCTTGCACTTTCAGGCAGAGGAACTGCAAACACTCGAAGTGTCGTCTTTCTTCGATCGCCTGCGTCGAAGGGTCGTTCTCAATCTTCAGGCCGAAGGGCGCGACTTAGCAAAAATAGGCCGGTCGCGAAGTGGTTCTCGCACAGAAAGGGCGCCTATCATGGCGGCGGGACGAAGATGGCACAAGCCGTTGGCCTGCATTGTCGCCCGGAAAATCGGATGCCGCGCGAACCGGGTTGCTTGGCCTATCTGTTCTTCAGGATATCATTCCGCAATAGTTGCAAGCTCGAGATAATCTCGTTCAAGCGAGTGATCGAGTCTCCGCCTCCATCCGGACCAGCCGTTCGCCGAATTCCGCCAAGGATCTGACTTACAAGCTTCGAGGCTTCGCGCTCCACATCTAACGGACGCCCCGCAAATATCGTTCTCTGGCCAATATGCTCCAATCCCCCGAAAAGGATATCGCGCGTAACCAGTGGATCGATATCCGGTTTGAGTTCTCCCGAATCAATACCCTTACGGATCACCGACACAACAATATTGGAAAAGCGGCGATTTATTTGGTGCAGAGGTGAGCCAAAGTAGTTTTCCCACTTCAGTTCCTGGTAATAGAGCCTATGCACTCGAGGTGTTTGCTGCATACCCCTAAGATATCGGATGGCGACAAGGGTTAACTGGCCCCCTATCCCTTTGACCAGCTTGATTTCCCGTTCCAACACCTCGACGAATGGTGTCGCCCACGCAACGAGAACCCGATTGATAAGGTCTTGCTTGTTATCAAAATACTTGTAGACCGTGGCCTCCGAGACGCCAGCGCGCGCTGCAATCATTGCAACCGATGTATTCGCAATACCGTTCTCTTCGAGGACTACGCGTGCTGCAGCGAGAATTTCTGGTTCTCTCTGGTCTTTGCGTCGTCGCCACGCGACCTTCGAAGTTTTGGCGTTTTTTGAACTAGGCATACTCGCTCTATTCTAGCCAGAAACGTACCCTAAACTGCAGCTTTGTTGCCTTACATACAGAAAAGTACGGTAGCGGTATATTCAAAAAATAAATAAGTACGGCTCATTTGTTGTTGAAATTTCGGGGCATATCCCCAATCATTGGCCGCAAACTCGGTCTTAGCCGTGTCTGGTCGGGGTATCGACCGATTATCCGGATGGCCATTATTCGTGATCAGGCCGGTGATAGAAGAGATACACTGCCGTGCGCTGTGGAAATCGAGCGTTATGGCGATCAGGGGGTTTTTTGGATGTTGGGATCTATAAAAGGCGCGGAGCCAAGGGATCTGAGCTCGCTCGCAATACCATCGGGCAGATATAGGATCACCAGAGAAATCAACAACGCCGTGTGTCGGTTGAGCCGCCTTCCCGAAACGTCTGGGCCGGTGGCAAATCCTCTTCTGTTCTCTGTCGCTTCTCTTGCCGGGCTTGGAATATCCATCGAGGACCTGTGTAAACTCTGCGATTTCGATTATCGGGATGCGCCGATGATCGGGGGATGTCGCGTCGTGTTTTCAAGACCTTTGAAGGTTGAGGAAACCTACGAGGTGCAGGCGGAGCTCCTGTCCCTCGAAAGGAAAATCGGCAAGCGCACGGGCGTTATGGATTTGCTCAAATTTAATGTGATTCTGGTTGAGACAGGCGGAGAAGTAGCGTGCACGATCACCTATACTTGGGTTCTTCCGAGAGGGAAATCCAATGCTGACGGTCGGTGACGAATTGACCCCAATCGAGATCAATGAAGTGCTGGCGGAAGATGTACTGGAATGGTCGAGCATATTGAATGATCCGAACCCGATCCATCTTGACCCAAAGGCATCCGCCGCGAATGGTTTGGGAAATCGTACAGTAAACCAGGGACCTGCCAACCTTGGAGCAATCATAAATCTGATTGTCTCAAATTTCCCGGACGGAATGATCGAGGTCATCGACGTTAAATTCGTGGGTAACGTGTTTTCTGGTGATTCTTTGCGCGCCTCCGGCCGGATTACGGATGTTAATCGGGACCGCGACTGCTCGCGTATCCGGTGTGCCGTTGAACTGCGAGCCGGGAACCGAATCGCGCTCACCGGACAGGTCGAAATTCGCCTTCCCGGACAACCACAATCTTATCGGTGTAGCGATGAATAGCAGTTCTCGTGAGTCAACTTCTCAGCGTGCAAGACGAGCGGTACAGCAAGCGAATTGCTTGACCGTCTACGATCTGTTTCGTGAACAGGCGTCCGCGAGGTCCGATCACGTAGCCATCAGGTATGGAGAAAAAAAATATACCTATGGACAGCTGGCAGGGCGGGTCGAGCTTGTCGCAAGCTTTCTTTGCTCAAAGGGCATCGGGCGTGGCGATCGCATAGCCATTTTATCTGAAAATCGGCCGGAGTATCTCGAGGTCCAACTTGCCGCCGCGAAGATCGGTGCGATGGTCGCATGTCAGAATTGGCGGCTGGCGGTTCCGGAACTTGAGCACTGCGTAAACCTCGTATCCCCCTCACTCCTGCTGCATTCGCATCGCTTCGAAAAGGCTGCAAATGTCGTAAACAAACCAGGCACAGAGAAGATTTGTTTGGGACCGGATTTTGAGGCTGCGTTGGCAAATGCAGGGTCGTGTCCCGCGCCACAGAACGCAGATTCGGAAGACGGACTGATAATTCTCTATACCAGTGGAACGACTGGACATCCCAAAGCGGCAGTCCTTAGTCACCGTGCCGAAATTGCTAGGATGATGGTTCTGCGCCTTGACCTTGGCATCGACAAGAATGATTGCTACCTTGCGTGGTCCCCCATGTTTCATATGGGGGGCACAGACCACAGTTTGTCGACGTTGATGATGGGTGGGTCTGTTCTACTGGCCGACGGTTTTGACCCGGCGACAATTGCCAACGTCATCGCGCAGTATAAACTTGGCTGGCTGCTTCTGGTCCCGGCAACCATCGAGCCGCTGGTGGAACTTCTGAAGGCCGAAGATATAAACATAAAGGGAGTTAAGGTGGTCGGGTGCATGGCGGATCTCGTTCCGCCTGCGATCATCGCTGAAGTTTCACAATTGCTCGGAGCCTCATTCTTCAATAGCTTTGGATCCACTGAAACCGGATTGCCGCCGGCATCGGCTGGTCTGATTCCTCCCGGGACAACACCGGAAAACCTGTCTAAGCGGCAAAGCTCCTTGTGCCGGTTCAGAATTGTGGACCAGGAAGGCAAGGATTGTCTTCCTGGACAAACTGGAGAGGGTATCGTCAAGGGACCAACTCTGTTCAGCGGCTATTGGAACGCCCCCGAGATTAATGCCAGGGAGTTTGCGAATGGCTGGTTTCATATGGGAGATCTTTTTCGCAGAAACAGTGACGGAAGTTTCGACTTTGTTGGCCGCGCAAAATATCTGATCAAGTCCGGGGGCGAAAACATATACCCCGCAGAAATTGAACGGGTTCTGCTCAGTGACCCCCGGATATCGGAAGCGGTTGTCGTACGGAAACCCGATGCACGATGGGGTGAAATTCCCGTTGCTTTTGTTTCAAGATATACCGACGACATCGCTGAACAGGATATCGAACAGCTCTGCCGCCGTGAATTGGCGGGATACAAAAGGCCTAAAGCGATTTATTTCGTTGAGTACGAACAGTTTCCGAGAAGTGCTACGGGTAAAATTCTTCGTGAAGAGGTCGAAAAATGGCTCTCCTGACGAATGTGTACCTATTGGAGGCTAGGCACTAGGCATCGGACACTGCTCTTTGCGGGGCGAATGAGGTGGCTTGTGGTGGTTCAATCGTGGAGGGCGTCCGGATTTGATATCGAGAATAGCAGACTCGACTTCGATGTTCCCTCCTGGCGAAAATCCGCAGGTTAACTATGAAAATCAGTAGGATTTGCGCGATATCTTTCTAGGACTCGCCGAGGTTAAATAGCCTTGAAGCAAAACTACGCGAAGCGTCAGGTTGAGCCGCGCCCGCGCACTGTGGTCATATGATGCCATGACAGCAAGGGAGTACAAGCATGGGACGACTTGACGGCAAGATCGCGCTGATCGTCGGTGCCGCGGGCAAGGACAATATGGGACAGGTTATCGCCCGACGCTTCGTGAAGGAAGGCGCGCGGGTGATGGTCGCCGGCCGCAAGCGGGATGCGCTGGCAACATTTGCCAAGGAAATCGATGGCGGTTACACGGTAGGTGACTTTTCGAAGAAGGGTGATATCGACCGCATGGTTGCGGAGACCGTGGACAGCATGGGTGGCATTGACATTGCC
>RFJA01000083.1 GCA_003695065.1 Alphaproteobacteria bacterium | reverse complement strand
GTTGCGGCTGGACCGCGATTTCCAATCTGCTACAATAGATGTCCGGTTAACTCTTTGATTTTCAATAGAGTTAGCCGGACATTTGCGTTCGCAAATCGCATGATTTTCGCCTAAAACAAGGTGAGCTGGCCAGGATTTTTCGGACTCGCTTGGGCACGCCGCCCGCGAAAGGTCTTGATATTCTCATACTGCTTGTCGGTAAACGTCAGCATGTTCACCTTTCCATCCGGCGGCAGATGGTTCTCAATCTTGCGGGCATAGGCTTCGACCTGCTCCTTGCCCTTGCAAAACCGCATATAGACAGAATATTGGGCCATCTCGAAGCCAAGGTCCAGAAGGTAGTTTCTGAAACGCGTCGCTTCCTTGCGCTCGCTTTTTTCCACCACCGGCAAATCGAACATCACCATCATCCACATGATCCGATAGGCGCTGAGCCGAGGTGCCCGGTCCGGCTCCCGGCTCATAATGCACCTCCTCCCGTGTGCGCTTCAGGCTCAAAAACCATCCAGCGCCGAAGCTCCAACAGTGATGGAGGCGTGGGGAGATCAAGTCGACCACCGCCTTGCTCGAACGCCACAGCAAGCGAGCCGGCAAGGCGATGAAGAGCCGTCATCAGCGGAGTCACACCACGCTCCCCCACCAAATCGTTGACAGTCACGGCAGCCAGCTGCCTTTTTGCCACTGGTTCAACCTCGACAACGCCCCCGTCAACGAGCCCCCGGACGGTCAGATCCACAAGCGGACGAAACGGTTCCATCAGGTCGTCGACAAGCGCCATGTCGTTGGTGCGATTACCATGGTGCAAACCGAGGGTCGGGTGCAGACCAGCCGAGACCACAGCCCGTGCCATGGCAGCCCTGAGCACGGTATAGCCGTAGTTGAGAAGGCCATTCACGCCGCCCGCGCCACGGTCGCGGCGAAAATCAGACCCAAATATCAACGGCCAGTATCGGCGCGCGCCTTGGGCCTCCAGATTATCGGGATCACCAACGCGCACCTTGCGGGCGAGCCCGGCGACACCGCCGCCTTCCTCTCCGCATGCCTCCAGCGCAGCGGCCTGAAATCCGAGCTTGGAGACCACGATATCGCGCCACAGGCGTTTCCTGAGTGGCTTCGGCGCAGCCGCCTGCTGTACGAGGCGGGCTCCCTGGGCGTGGTGGCCGCTCAGGGGCCACAGCCACGCGACTGGCCGATGGTTGGCGGCACAGATCACAAACACCCCGCCACGCCCTGCCAGTTCCACCAACAGGCGGTTGGTATAGGTGAGCCCACGGGCATTGGCGAGCACGACAGCAATATCATCCAAAGGCACACGCCCCAGTTCCGTGTCGTTCGCCGCCACGGTCATGAATCCGCGCGAGACCGCCAGATGGCGGTTCGCTCCGTTGATCTCGATAATCCGGCCAAGCATGCCACCCCCTATTCCAGCGGCCCGGGATCAAGGAGACGCCCGGTCTCGTCCACCCACACCGGCCGGGCGCCCACCTTGCGAAGCGCGCCTGGTGACTTGGTGAAGTACTTGAAGGGATCATCCTTGTCTTCATTGCGGGCCTTGAGGTTGCCCCCTTCCATATGATCGGCAAAGTAAATCTGCGATTTTGCAATTTTCACCACCCGCATGATTCGCCGGTCATCACCCTCACCAATGGCGATGAGATCATCTTTGTGCAGCCGCATCAGGCGCCGGGCGGCCGGATGGGGGCGCGTGTCGTTTCCGCTGCGCCAACCGTTGTTGGCCTCGAAAGTGGTTACCAGCCGGCCGGTCCATTTGCCGTCGGGCAGTCGCCATACCTCGATACAGTGATTGGAATCACCCTTGTAAGCCTTGTAGGGCTTACCATCACGATCACGGATAACGACAAGTGCGTCCGGCGCCATGGGCTCCACCACCCGCAACCGACGGACGCCGGTACGGGCACCGTATTCGGCCACTGCCTGTTCGAATGCCTTGCCGGTCAGACCCTCAGTGGCAACCTCAAGATCGGCGCGAATTTGCGGGTCGCGAATGCGGGCGAGATCCTTGGCCTTGGTAAACGCCGACAGCGGTTTTCGCGTAACCACCCACCACCGGCCCTTTTCATCGTCCCAACCCGCAAGCCCAAGCGCTGTCTCATTGTGCAGCGCGCCGTTGGTTCCATGGTCGGGACGATGACTGACCACAATGCGTTGCATGGTGCGGGCCACGTCATCGCGGAAACCCGCCCAGGGTTCCGGCATGTCATCAACCAGACGATCATGATCCTGATCTTCGGCCCGCGCCGCGGCAGACGATATCCGGTTCAGCATACTGCGGTCGGTCACTCCGATCACCACAGCGTCGATGGCATGGTGGCGGTGGTCCACCCGGTTCTTGAAATTGTGGTCCGACAGAATCTGGTTCAGGCCGCATTTACGGCGCAGCATGGCGGTCAGCCGACCGGGCGTGACCCATACCCGGTTGGGGTCACAGACGCCACTCAGATAGTCGCGCGCGCGACACGACAAATAACGCGTGTCGTTCAGGTGGCGAGCCAGAAAGCCGCCATCTTTTTCAAACCGCGCCATGGCATCGGGGGCAAAGCGCGCCCGTTTGCTACCGGGCAGAGCGCGAACACGCTCCAGTATGGCGGGCCACTCCGCGGTGTGACCAAAAGCGTCATAAGGCGTACGATTGGCCTTCACCCGGTTGCATGCACGGTGACTGATCGTCTTGTTGGTGGCGCTGTCATCGAGCGACTGGGAAAACGGCAACAGATGCTCAATCTCCACC
>RFJA01000004.1 GCA_003695065.1 Alphaproteobacteria bacterium | reverse complement strand
GTTGTGAAAGCGCGTATCAGTAAGGAGAGTTCCATGACCATTACTTTGCCTGACCTTCCCTATGCCCAGGATGCCCTTGAGCCGCATATCTCGGCCAAGACGCTGAAATTCCACCACGGCAAGCATCATCAGGCCTACGTGACCAAGACCAACGAGCTGGTCGCGGGCACCGCTCTTGAGGGCAAAACCCTCGACGAGATTGTCGTGGCCGCCCATCGTCAGCAGGACGCCAAGCTGTTCAATCAGGCGGCGCAGGTCTGGAACCATACATTTTACTGGAAGTCCATGAGTCCCCAGGGAGGCGGCAAGCCGGCGGGCGACCTTTTGGCGATGATCGAAGCGTCGTTTGGCGATTTCGAAACGTTCAAAAGCGAGTTCAAAACCGCTGCTGCCGGGCAGTTCGGCAGCGGATGGGCGTGGCTTGTCCTGGATCGCGACAAGCTGGCCATCACCACCACGTCCAACGCGGACACGCCGCTGGTACACGACGTGACGCCGCTCTTGACCGTGGACGTGTGGGAGCACGCCTATTACCTCGACTACCAGAACGCGCGGCCCGATTATCTCGATACTTTTCTCGACAAACTGGTGAACTGGGAATTTGCCGCGCAGAATCTGGCCAAAGCCCGTCAAGCGCAGGCGGCCCGCTAGTCTTCGACGCAGCCGGTCAAGGAACCAGTTCAGCAGACGGATCCACAATTCGTCCCTGAGGACCGCGTCCTCGACCCCATGATCGAGGTTCGGTTTATGGTTGATCTCGATGACGAAGGCGCCGTCTGCGGTTTCCTTGATATCCACACCGTAAAGGCCGTCTCCGATCAGGGAGGCGGCCTTTTGCGCGATTTCGATCACATGGGATGGCGCATCTTCGACGGCAAAGGTCTTGTGTGCACCTTCCACGTGCTTGCCATCGTCCCGGTGATGGATGATCTGCCAGTGCTTTCTGGCCATGTAATACTGGCAGGCGAACAGGGGGACTCCGCCGAGGACACCGACTCGCCAGTCAAGCTCCGTAGGCATGAAGGCCTGGGCCAGGAGAAGGTCGCTGTCCTTGAACATGACTGTGGCCTGGGCCTTGAGCGCATCCAGATTGTCCACCTTGTGGACGCCGCGACTGAACGAGCCGTCGGGGACCTTGCGGACCATGGGAAAGCCGAGCTGATCCGCAGCGGTTTCCAGGTCCTTCGGTTGCGCCACCATGACCGTCTTCGGCGTCGGGACCTTGTTGGTGCGTAACAGTTCGTTCAGATAGACCTTGTTGGTGCAGCGAATAATGGAGAGCGGGTCGTCGATGACCGGCATGCCTTCCTGCTGGGCCCGCCGTGCGAAATGGTAGGTGTGGTTGTCGATGGCCGTCGTCTCGCGGATAAACAGCGCGTCGAATTCTGCAATGCGGTTGCGGTCCTTCTTCGTGATCGGTTCCACCTCCACCTTCATCCGTTCGGCAATCCTGGCAAACCGTTTGAGGGTTGCAACGTCGGACGGTGGCAGAGACTCCTTGGGATCGTAAAGGACCGCCAGAGAATAGTCGGCAGGCTCCTTGACCCTGGGCGTACGCCATTCCCGCCGGGTGTGGGCATGAAGGGCAGAACGGAAAAATTCCGTCTCCAAGGTACTCAGCTTGTCGATGGTGCGGGGCTTCAGTCTCCGGATGGTCAGCCATGTCCCTGATTCCACGGTGATTTCCATGGCCGGGCAACGAAACCAGTCGAACAACAGGCGTGCCAGGCCATCGAAGCGTGCATCGTCGGCCCTGCCGAATGCGGTGAACAGGGTAAAGCCGTCTTCCGGCGGGCTGTCGAGCCGGCCCGCGATCCGGTTCAACTTGTCCTCCAGTTCCGGCAACGCCTGGGCATAAAGTGACCGGCGCGACAGTTCGAGCATGGTCTCGACCGTGGGCAGCACCCGATGACCGCGTGCTTCGGCGAGCAACGATGCGTAATAACCTTCGCTCTGGTAGGCGTAGCTGCGCGCCAGATTGATCAATTTGGGCCGGTTGCTGACAAAGAGCTGCGGTCGGGAAAGATAGTCGCGGGTGGTAATCACCTTGTGGGGGGTTTCTCCGTTGGGGAAATCCTTGAGTGATTCGACCAGGATCACCCATCCTGTCATGGTTTCCTTTCCTTCCTGACAATAATCACGGCGCTGCGCCGGTCCCGGCCGTAACGCGCCATGCGTTCAAACTCCGCCCAAGGAATGGGAAGCTTTGCGGCGGCGACCGCAGTTTCCAGATTTTCCTCGCCCACCCAGGGGTCGTGAACATAGACGTGGTGGTCATCTGCCCCATAGGCCAGAATCCAGTGCGGCGTTCGTTCGCGCAGCATTCTGTAACCGCTGATCAGCACGATGGCGCGCGCACCTTCGGTCAGCGTTGGCAGCAGGGATCGCTTCCCGGCGACGCGCCGGCGCACCGGGATGTGGAGCGCGCTGGCCGCCGCGCGGAAATCCATCTGGGTCACTCGCATCACGTCACGTTTGGCCGGGTTGCGCACGCTGTCGAGAAAGAACAGCGCGTCGCTGTTGACCCACACTTCGGGGCTGGCGCCGTGGCGGGCCAGAGCCACGGCCATGCCGTAGGGCTCGCAACCGCCCAGTCCTCCGGTCATGAAGATGGTGGTGGATTCCCGCCACAATCGAAGCTCGAGGCTGCGGTCCACGACCAGGCCGGGATCGAATCCGGCGAGAGCCATGATCATGGTTGCGGGTCCACAGGTAAAATCCGTGGTCTGGGGATAATAGGGCGGACTTGTCACATGTGCGGGAACATGGCCGGACAGCCGTTTTTCAAACCGGAGCGCATCCGTGTGATCCAGATAGTAGTCGAGATACCGTCCGAACTGGCGGTACCCTTGGCGCTTGTAGAGATCGATGGCACGCTGGTTGTCGGCGCGTACCTCCAGGCGCAGGAACAGACAGTCCCGATCGAAGGCGATCTGCTCGGCTTCGTCCAGAAGGCGGCGGGCGACGCCGCGGCCCCGGTGTGACGGATCGACAGCAATGGAATAGAGCCGGGCGACAGCGGTTCCCTGACGAAACAGGAGCACCGCATAGCCGACAATCTGTCCGGCGGCTTCGGCTACCAGGCATCGCGCCGTGGGGCTTGTCAGCAGATGGCGCAGATTCCGGCGGCTCAGACGATCCTTTTCGAAGGTGACTTCCTCAAGCGTCACCAACGCCTCTAGGTCTTCAAGACAGGCGGGGCGGGTCAGAAGCTGTGTGGTGCTTGATGTGGGAGCTGTGGTCAAAAAGGATTCCGTCGTCCAGGGGCGCCGTGACGGCGGCGATTCTAGTGAAAATCCGGCCCTGCGAATAGTGGATTTTGAAACCTGACAAAGAGAGCCTGGTTGAGAGTTGACCGCAGCCCGGAAAACCGCCATCCCTAAAGCACGACCAGCAGCGAGGCCCATACCCATGACCAACAGCGGTTTCTTACCCAATTCGCCGGAAGCCCGGGACATCGCCTATCACGTCCATGGCCAGACCGATCTCGCGCGTCATCGCGCCGTCGGTCCTCTTGTCATTGAGCGGGGCGAAGGGGTCCATGTCTGGGACCGTGCCGGCAACAAATATATCGAAGGTATGGCCGGGTTGTGGTCGGTCTCGCTCGGCTTTTCCGAACCGCGGCTGGTAGAAGCCGCACGCCGGCAGCTTGAGCGGTTGCCCTACTATCACACCTTCGGTCACAAGGCGCACAGTCCGGTGATCGACCTGGCCGAAGCCCTGGTGGAAAGGGCGCCAGTGCCCATGTCCAAGGCAATCTTCCAGAATTCGGGATCGGAGGCGGTGGATACCGCCATCAAGCTGGTATGGTACTATCACAACGCCATCGGCAAGCCGGAAAAGAAGAAGATCATCGCGCGCGAAAACGCCTACCACGGCGTGACCGTGGCGGCGGCCAGCGCCACCGGTCTTGCCCGGATGCATGCCGACTTCGACCTGCCCATTGATCGCTTTCTGCGCGCCGGCTGCCCGCATTATTTCAAGGAGGCACGGGACGGCGAAGACGAAGAGGCGTTCAGCCAGCGCATGGCCGATGAACTGGAAGCACTGATTCTGGATGAGGGGCCGGAGACGGTGGGGGCATTCATTGCAGAGCCTGTTCAGGGCGCCGGCGGTGTGATCGTCCCGCCCCGAGGCTATTTCGAGCGCGTCCAGGCCGTGCTTGCCAAATATGACATCCTGCTGATCGCCGACGAGGTGATCACCGGCTTTTGTCGCACAGGCAACTACTGGGGGTCGGAAACGTTCGGACTCAGGCCGGATATGCTGACCTGCGCCAAGGCATTGTCGGGTTCCTACCTGCCCATCTCGGCGGTTCTGGTGAATGATCGAATCTATGACGCACTTGTGGTAGAGAGCGAGCGCCACGGTATTTTCGGCCACGGTTATACCTATTCGGGTCATCCGGTACCGGCGGCGGTGGCGCTGGAGACGCTCAAAATCTATGACGAGCGCGACATCTTGGCACATGTGCGGCGGATTGCACCTCGATTCCAGACAGGGCTTCGCCAGTTTGCCGACAACCCGCTGGTTGGCGAGGTGCGTGGTGTGGGCCTGGTGGCTGGGATCGAGCTGATGGCCGATCGGGAGGCGCGCAGGCCCTTTGACCCGGCGCTCAGGGTCGGGGCACAGGTCGCCGCCCTGGCCGAAGCGGAGGGGCTGATTGTTCGCGCCATGGGCGACACTCTCGCCATCTGTCCGCCACTCATTATCAATGAAGGCGAGCTTGAACAACTCACCGAGCGACTCGGTCGGGCACTGGCAAAAGGCGCCGACTGGGCGCGGCGCGAGGCCATTCTTCAGTAGTTTATTTTGTCGTCCACCGCGTGGCCGCGTCTGGGAATCAGCATGGTGCGCAGGAACTCGCACACGACTGTGCCGTCCTGGTTGCGCCCGATCGTTCGGATGGTGACGATACCCTGGTTCGGACGGCTTTTCGATTCGCGTTTTTCGAGCACCTCGCTGTCCGCATAGAGTGTATCGCCGGCGAACACCGGCGCGGTCATTCTGATATCCTTCCAGCCAAGGTTCGCGATGGCCTTCTGACTGACATCAGACACACTCATGCCCACGAGGACGGCGAGGGTCAGGGTGCTGACCACCAGAGGCCGGCCGAATTCGCTTGCTTTCGCGTATTCGGCGTCGAAATGGATGGGATGGGTATTCATGGTCAGCAGCGTAAACCATGTGTTGTCCGCCTCGCTGATGGTGCGGCCCGGGCGGTGCTCGTAGACGTCGCCCACTTCAAAGTCCTCGAAATAGCGGCCGAAACTTTGGCGGTAGCGCTGCTTTCCTACAGTTTTCTGTCCCATCGACTTCTTTCCTCGCGAGTCCAACCAAGATGATCGCTGACCTTCTACCATCGGGTTCCGGTCCACGCCATCACGATCACGCGGTTTGGTCTTGCCTCAGGCTGCCTATCTGCTAGCGTCGCGCCATGCGTATTCTCTGTGTCCTGCTTATTGTTCTGGTGGCGCTGCCGGTGGCGGCGGCACCCCGGCGCGTGGTGAGCATCAATCTGTGCACGGACCAGCTCGCCATGCTGCTTCTGGGACCCGACCGTCTCGTGTCCGTGAGCACCAAGGCCATTGATCCGGGTTTGTCCAACATGGTGGACGAGGCGCGCCAATATCATATCAATGACGGTACAGCGGAAGGGGCGATTGTGCTTGAACCCGACCTAATTCTGGCGGGAACGCTGCGCCAGGGAGAGCGCACCCGGCTGCTTGAAAGCCTGGGGTATCGGGTTGTGCGTGTCCCGGCTGCCGATTCGGTGAGCGGCGGGCTGGATTTAATCACCGAGCTTGCCCATACGCTTGGCGCCGAAGAGCGGGGAACCGCCATGGTTGCGGCCATGCGGGAAAGGCTGGAACGGGTGAAGACGCGCGCTGCAAAGCGACGGCTGAGGGCGCTGGTGTTTCAGCCCCGGGGCGGCACCATTGGCGCCGGAACGATCGTGGATGATGTGTTGGGGCATGCCGGCCTTGACAATGTGGCGCGTGAATTCGGGATCGTTGGCGCCGGCACACTCAATCTGGAGCAGATAATCGCCGCTGATCCGGACGTGCTGATTTATGACGACGACGTGCAGGGTGGTACCTCGCTGGCTCAATCCCTGTTGGATCATCCAGCACTTGCCGGACTGCGTGCCCGCAATCGTTCGGTCCGAATCCCGACGCGAATGTGGTGGTGTACGGGCCCGTGGCTGATCGACGCCATGGAGTTGCTCCAACAGTCCATGGACGATGTATCGGGACTTGACGACACCGCTGCGGCTCCCTAATGTCGCGCCCCACGTGGAGGGTTTAGGGAACACGGTGCAATTCCGTGACTGTCCCCGCAACTGTAAGCGGTAGCGCCGCGCGCACCGAGCCACTGGGCCCCACGGCCTGGGAAGGCAGCGCGGTTTGTGATGACCCGCAAGTCAGGAGACCTGCCCGCCACCGTCGTCCTACCGTGGTCGGGGTTTGCCAACGGTAACGGATTATCCGTCGTGGCGACGCTCGTAGGGGGTCGCCAGTGGCGGGATTCCGGGCGTCAGGACATCCGGCAGCCTTTATCCTTCCCGGCACCCCGGTCGTTCACCCGATTGGGAGATGGATAATGTCTTGTCGTATATTGGGGGCCGTTCTGCCCCTTGCCCTTTTGTCCACAACCTCTGTTCTGGCGGCCGAATCCTATGCCGGCAAAACGGACGAGGAAATCATCGTCACGGCAACCCGGACGCCGACCCCCTTGCCGCAGGTCGGGTCCGCCGTATCGGTAATTACGCCCCTGGAGATCGAGCGACAGAAACCCCAGTTTCTGGTTGATCTTCTGCCCCAGTTGCCGGGCGTCACCTTTACCCAGTTCGGCCCGCCCGGGACGGCTTCCGACATCCGGATCAGGGGTGCTGACGCGTTCGGAACCCTTGTGCTGATCGACGGGGTGGAGGTTTCCGATCCGAGCCTCATCCAGACCAGTTTTCAGTTCTCCCATCTATTGACCGGGGACCTGGAACGTGTCGAAGTGCTGCGCGGATCGCAAAGTACCCTGTATGGTGCGGACGCCATTGGCGGCGTTATCAATATCACGACCCGGGCCGGCGGTGGGCCGTTGCGCCACTCGGCGCGACTCGAGGGAGGCAGCTTCGGCACTGTCATGGGCAGCTACGGGCTTTCCGGGGGCGAGGGGCCCGTTGGCTATGCGTTTCAGGTCCAGGGCTATCGTAGCGACGGCTTCTCGGCGGCCGATGAGAACGACGGAAACACCGAGAAAGATGGATACGAGAACCTGTCGTTCACCGGCAAGTTGAGCGCGGCAGTCAGCGACAACTTGTTGGTGTCCGCGAATTTGAGATATGCGGATACCCGGGTTCAGTTCGATGGCGGTTTTCCTTTGGCCGACGCCGACAATGAAGATGATCAGAACCAGTTGTCCGCCCGGTCCGCTGCCGAACTCGAACTGATGGACGGGCGGTGGAGCAACCTGGCTGCTGTTACCTATACCCGCACGACGCGTGAGGGCACATCGGCGGGAATGCCGTCGAGCGATTTCACCGGCGAGCGTCTGAAATTCGAATACCGCGGCGCAATCGAAGTCGATGACGATCAGACCCTGCTGTTCGGCGCGGAGACCGAAAACGAGGAATCAAAAAGCCTTGAACAGCCGGGCGGCGTGGAAGCCCGCACCAGCGGCTATTACATCCAGTATCAGCTAGGACTGTTCGACCGGCTCTATCTGACGGCGGGCGCCCGGATCGACGATCATGAAAACTTCGGAACACATGACACTTACCGGATCGCTGCCAGTTTCCTGTTGCCCGAAACGGACACCCGGTTCCGGGCGAGCTATGGCACCGGGTTCCGCGCGCCCAGTCTTTTCGAACTGTTCGGCGAGTGCTGTGGGCTGCCGGTTCCGCTGGGCAACCAGGATGTTGAACCCGAGACTTCCAGGAGCTTTGATGTGGGGATAGAGCAGGACCTCCTGAATGAGGCCCTGCGTCTGGAGCTCACCTACTTCCGGCTGGAGACCGACAACAAGATTGTGTTCGACTTCTCCAACTTCGGAATCGGGCCGGCCTACGTGAACTTCCCCGGAGAGTCGGTGTCCAAGGGCGTTGAAGTGGTGGCCTCGTGGGTGGTCGGCGAGGATCTGGAGCTTTGGGGCAGCTACACCTATCTGGACGCCAAAGACCCGGACGGGTTCCGTCTTCCGCTGCGGCCCAAGAACAGCTTTACACTGGTTGCCGACCTCGACGTTCTGGACGATCGGGGACATATCAATGTCAATCTCCGCCGGGTTGCAGACGTGGAACAGTTCGGTGTGCCGCTCGACAACTACACTCTTGTGGGCGCCGTTGTGAGCTATGATCTGACCGACGAGATCGAACTGTACGGTCGGGTCCAGAATCTGCTCGACAAGGAATTCCAGACGCGTCCAGGTTACGGGACGGCTGATTTGTCAGGCTTCCTAGGGCTGCGTGCCAAATTCTGATCGATATGTGCCGGGGCGCATTGAGTATTGGCGCCCCGGCCACTGCCTCTATCTTCCGCGCAAGAAAGGCGTTACGCTCTGCACGGTCGTTGGCTGACGAGCTACGGCCGTGTCTCGGCTTATCTGTTAGACCGAATTGCGCAAATGTTTGTAGAGCGACTGACGCGACTCTTTGCGAGGTACATCCTGACCATCGCTGCCTTGCTGCTGTCTCAGGGATGTTCCGAACATCCTGCCGGCGACTACAGCGGTTTTGTCGAGGGGCAATTTGTCCGCCCCGGTCCGGTTGCAGGCGGCACGCTCAAGCAATTGCATGTCCGCGAGGGCGACACGGTCAACAAGGGCGACTGGCTGTTTGCACTTGATGACACGGCGGAAAAAGCGGCTTTGGGGGCTGCCGAGGCGACGCTGGCCGAGGCCCGTTCACGGCTTGAGAACCTCAGATACGGCCGCCGGGCCGAAGAAATTGCGGTGATCGAAGCGAAGTATGCCCGGGCCGAGGCGCAGCTTAAGTTGGCCAAACTCAATTACCAGCGCGCCGAAAATCTGGTCGCTGGCGACGTCATCAGCCAGGAGCGGCGTGATCATGCCGAAGCGGAATATGCCGCCGCCCACGCCGAGGTGGCTGCAATCGCCGCAGAACTCAAGGTCGCCCGGTTGCCGGCTCGAAAGGAAGAAATCGACGCAGCCGAGGCTGCTCTGGCCGCCGCCGAGGCGGCTGTCGAGGAAGCGCGCTGGCGACTGGATGAGCGCAAGGTCGCAGCACCGGAAGCCGGGCGGATCGAAGACCGCTACTTCTTGCCCGGTGATTTTGTGCCTCCGGGAGCACCCGTGGTCGCGCTGTTGCCGCCCGGCAATCTAAAGCTCGTATTTTTTGTGCCCGAGCCGAACATCGCAGGGCTTCGCATCGGGCAGGCGGTACGCGCCACCTGTGATGGCTGTCCCGCTCCCATTCGGGCGAACATTTCTTTCATTTCCAGCGTGGCCGAGTTTACGCCGCCGGTGATTTACAGTGAAAAGACCCGGTCGAAGCTCATGTTTCGGGTTGAGGCGCGTCCCGTCGAAAATCCGGACGTGCTCCATCCCGGTCAGCCCGTCGACGTGACGTTGGAGTAAAGTGTGCCATGGGTGAAGTGGGGCCGAGCCCTCGGGATCTGGCCATTGATGTGCGCGGCCTTGAAAAACGCTTTGGCGGCGTGACTGCCGTAAACGGTGTCGATCTGCAGGTTCCCAAGGGCATGATCTACGGCTTTCTCGGTCCCAACGGATCGGGCAAAACCACAACGCTTCGGATGCTCTGCGGATTGCTGAAGCCCGATGGCGGCTCGGGTACCCGTCTTCGCTACGACATTCACACCGAGGCCCGGGAGATAAAGCGGCGCATCGGCTACATGACTCAGAAATTCAGTTTCTATGAGGACCTGACTGTCGAGGAAAATCTGAACTTTGTTGCCCGGGTTTACAACATTCCCGATCGCGCCCGGACGGTTGGGCGGATCATGGAGGATCTGGACCTTGCGTGCCGGCGCAACCAGAAGGCGGGGCAACTGTCAGGCGGCTGGAAGCAGCGTGTGGCACTTGCCGCGTGCCTGAGTCATGACCCGGCTCTTCTTCTGCTCGACGAGCCGACCGCGGGCGTTGATCCGGAGGCACGGCGCTCGTTCTGGAACATCATTCACCGTCTGGCCTCGCAGGGCATCACCGTCCTGGTGACCACCCACTATATGGACGAGGTGGAACGCTGCCACCGTATTACCTATCTGGCGGGCGGACGGGTAGTGACCAGCGGCACGCCGCGCGAGGTATCGGACCGTTCGGGTCTGGTGGCCTTTGCGGTGAGCGGGGCGGGGCTCGACGACCTGCGCCAGACTCTTGGCAGAGAGAAAGCCATCCGCGGTGTATCGGCCCTGGGCGCCCAGATCGTGGTGACCGGACGCGATCGGGAGGCAATGGAGCGAGCGCTGGCGCACGTCAACGCCGGACATCTTTCCTGGGAGCAGATCCCGCCAAGTTTTGAAGATGTCTTCGTCGAGCTGATCCACCAAGCGACAGAGAGCCAGGGGAAGGGCGCATGGACCTAGCGCGACGATTTCGCTTTTCCTGGTCGGCATTTGTTGCCATGGTGGTCAAGGAATTCGTTCAGATGCGACGCGACCGGGTGACCCTGGCCATGATGCTGGGCATTCCGCTTTTGCAGCTATTGCTGTTCGGCTTCGCCATCAATACCAACCCGAAGCAGTTGCCCACGGCCGTGGTGGCCGGCGACCAGGGTCCCCTGACCCGGGGCGTCATGACCGCGCTGCAGAACACCGGCTATTTCAGGGTGACAGTCCTAACGTCGTCTTCACGGTATGCGGACCGCCTGCTGGAGCGGGGCCGGGTCCAATTCGTGGTGACCATACCGGTGGACTTCGAGCGTCGGCTCGCTGCTGGATCACGTCCAGCCATGCTGATCGAGGCGGACGCCACCGATCCTACGGCCATCAACAATGCCCTGGCCGCTGCCGCTCAGCCGCGCAACTGGGTGCTCGATGATGTTCTTTCCGGACCCCTTGCGGCCCGCCTCGGGGAACCGCCGGGTTTCGAGGTTGTGATACATCGCCGCTATAATCCGGAAGTGATCACCCAATACAATATCGTGCCCGGTCTGATCGGTGTCATCCTGACCCAGACCATGGTTATTATCACATCAATTGCGGTAACGCGGGAGCGTGAGCGCGGTACGCTTGAAACCCTTCTGGTGATGCCGATTGGGCCACTCGCGGTGATGATGGGTAAAATTTTTCCCTACATTTTCGTTGGTTATTTCCAGCTCGCCATCATCGTGGCGGCAGCGCATTTCATCTTTGGCGTGCCGGTGTTCGGCAGTCTGGCCCTTCTGTCTGTGGTCACCATCGTCTTTATCGCCAGCAATCTGGCGATCGGTTTCATCTTTTCCACCGTCGCCAAAAGCCAGCTCGAAGCGGTGCAAATGACCTTTTTCTTCTTTCTGCCTTCGATTCTGCTGTCCGGCTTCATGTTTCCCTTTCGCGGCATGCCTGAATGGGCGCAAGTGATCGGTAGCGCGCTGCCTTTGACCCATTATCTGCGCGTGGTGCGCGGAATTCTGCTCAAGGGTTTCGGAGCGCCAGAGGTGGCGCCGCACCTCGGGCCGATGTTTGTGATTCTGTTGGTCATCGTCATCGCGGCCCTGGTTCGCTATCGCGAAACCCTCGACTAGCCCGCCTCTTGTTCGGGCTGGCCGTTGTGACTAAGCTCGGTCCGGATTCGAATTTCAAGGGAGCGTCCGCTTCGTTGGAGAACGCCGCCGCCCATAATTTCTGGCCATTGGTTCTGGCCGTCCTGACAATTCTGGTCCCGGTGATTGCCACCGGTCATATCGTGCTCACCAAACGGGACACCAAGGCGGCGATCGGTTGGGCCGGGGTGGTCTGGCTGGCTCCCTATCTTGGCACCGTGTTGTATCTGATATTCGGGATCAACCGAATTCGCCGGCGCGCCAGTCGGCTGCGGCCGCAACCGGCCCATCCGCGTACCCGGCGACCAGGGGGAGAACGCCGCCGTTCGACGGATCAAACCGGCGAAGACAGGACCTTCAGCGATCTGATCACCAACATAACCGGTCTGCCCCTGACCCAAGGGAACCGCGTCACGCCACTGGTCAATGGCGAGGCGGCCTACCCCGAAATGATCGCCGCCATAGACGATGCGACCCACACAGTCGCGCTTTCCACCTATATCTTCGACAACGACAGGGCGGGTACCATGTTCGCCGACGCCCTGGCGGCCGCCACCGCGCGGGGGGTCGAAGTGCGCGTTCTGGTGGACAGCATGGGCGGACGGTATTCCTTTCCACGCATGTTGTCCCGTCTCAACCGCCGGGGTGTTCCCGTTGCCGAGTTTCTGCATTCCTTCATCCCCTGGCGGATGAATTACCTCAATCTGCGCAACCATAGAAAAATACTGGTTGCCGACGGCCGGGTCGGGTTTACCGGCGGCATGAACATCCGCGAGGGGCATCTGGTGGAAAGCGCCGGGAAGCGGGCCATCCAGGATCTGCATTTCAAGGTGGAAGGTCCCGTCGTCGAGCAACTGATGAACATGTTTGCCGAGGATTGGGCGTTTGCCACAGGCGAGGTTCTGTCGGGTGACGGCTGGTTTCCGACTTTGGAGGAAAAAGGCGAGGTGGCAGCGCGTGGCATCGCCGCCGGACCGGACGAGGACTTTGACCGGTTGCGTTGGGTGCTGATGGCGGCGCTGGCCGAGGCGCGCCACGCGGTGCGGATTATCACCCCCTACTTTGTACCGGAGGATGTAACCACGACGGCCCTGAATCTTGCTGCCATGAGCGGGATCGAGCTCGATATTCTGGTGCCCGCGCGCAACAATCTGAAAATGGTGCAATGGGCCTCGCAGGGGCATATGCCGCAGCTTCTGGAACACGGGTGCCGGATCTGGGAGACGCCGCCGCCATTCGATCACACCAAGCTGATGCTGGTGGACGATCGCTGGGCCCTGATTGGGTCCGCCAACTGGGACCCGCGCAGCCTGTTTCTCAATTTCGAATTCAATCTCGAGTGTTACGGTCGTGCGCTGGTCCGCGAGCTTATCGCGCTGTTCGAGTCCAAGCGTGCGGCCGCGCGCCAGATCACGCTCGACGATTTGCGCAACCGGCCGCTGCCGGTCAAACTGCGGGACGGTTTTGCCCGGATGCTGTCCCCCTATCTTTGATGGATATGACGATGACCGAAACCATGCGAGCCATGCAGTTCACCGGCCCTGGCCAGCCCCTGGCGTTGCGCAGGTTACCGGTGCCGACGCCCGGCCC
>RFJA01000082.1 GCA_003695065.1 Alphaproteobacteria bacterium | reverse complement strand
GCTACAAGCTTTTCCTGTTGGTTGGACCCTGTTCGGAACCCTCAAATCACCCATGACAGACACGCCGCGCTCCATCGTTCTGGACCCCCGAAGCCCCGGCAATGAGGCGCGCGACTATCGCATGCTGCCCAACAACCTGGAGGCTGAGCAGGCGTTGCTCGGCGCGATTCTCGTCAACAACGACGCCCTGGGGAAGGTTCAGGACTTTCTGGAACCTCATCATTTTTTCGAACCGGTTCACGGGCGCATCTACGAGACCGCGGCGCAACTGATTGACCGTGGGCAGCTCGCCACCCCGGTGACCCTGAAACCCTATTTCGAACGGGATGAAGCGCTTTCGGACGTGGGCGGCGCGGCCTACCTCGCACGGCTCGCAGGATCGGCGGTCACCATCATCAGCGCAGAAGATTACGGGCGCACCATTTACGACCTCGCGATCCGGCGGGAATTGATCCAGATCGGTGAAGACATGGTGCTGACCGCCTATGATTCTCCGGTGGATGCCCCTGCCATGGCCCAGATTGAGGATGCCGAGCAGAAGCTTTTCGATCTGGCCGAGATGGGGCGCAAGGACGGCGGGTTCAAACCCTTTTCCAGCAGCGTCAAGGCGGCGGTCGAGGTCATCGAGAAAGCATTCAAGCGGGACGGCAAGCTGTCCGGCGTGACCACCGGATTTCGCAGCATCAACGAAAAGCTGGGCGGGTTGCATCCTTCCGACCTGATCATCCTGGCCGGGCGCCCCGCCATGGGCAAGACGGCGCTCGCCACCAACATTGGCTTCAATGCGGCGCTGGCCTATCAGCGTTCCATCGACGAAGGCATTGACCCCAAGGATTCGGAAGGTGCCGTGGTCGGGTTTTTCTCTCTCGAAATGTCGGCTGAACAACTTGCCACCCGTATTCTTGCCGAGCGGGCTGGCATACCGTCGGAAGATCTGCGCCGCGGCAAACTGAACCGTGATCAGTTCCGCGAAATCGCCCGGGTCTCGGCCGAGCTTGAATGCCTGCCCTTCTATATCGATGACACACCGCAGCTTTCCATTGCGGCGCTGAGAACCCGGGCCCGGCGGCTCAAACGTCAGTACAATCTGGGGCTCGTCATCGTCGACTATCTGCAGCTTTTGCGGGCCACCGGATCCGGTGGACGATCGCCGGAGAACCGGGTGCAGGAGATTTCGGAAATTACCCGCGGGCTCAAGGGCTTGGCAAAGGAACTCCATATTCCCGTGCTGGCACTCAGCCAGCTCAGTCGCCTGGTGGAACAGCGCGAAGACAAGCGCCCCCAGCTTTCCGACCTGCGCGAGTCGGGCAGTATCGAGCAGGATGCCGACATGGTCACCTTTGTGTTCCGGGAGGAGTACTACCACCAGATGAAAGAACCCACCATGGGAACGCCGGAGCATGACAGCTGGAAGTCCAAGGGCGAGGAACTGCACGGACTTGCCGAATTCATCATCGGCAAGCAGCGCCACGGCCCGACCGGCACAGTCCGTCTGTTCTTCGATCGGGAAACCACCCGTTTCTCCGACCTCGCCAAGGAAGGCTACATGCCCGAAGACATGGTATGACGGTGGGACTGCGGTGAAAGAGACGATGGCCGGCATGACCGATTCTCCCCGCTCCCAGATTCGGTTTCCCGGGGCCGAGTTGGAAATCGACCTCGACGCCATCGAGCGAAACTATCAGCGGTTTGTACGAACCCTCGGGGCGGCCGAATGCGGGGCCACCGTGAAAGCCGATGCCTATGGCCTTGGGGTCGCTCACGTTGCGCCGGTGCTGTGGGACGCCGGCTGTCGCACCTTCTTCGTGGCAACTCCGGCGGAGGGAATTGAGCTCAGGGATATTCTGCCTGAGGCAACCATCTACATCTTCAACGGCGCACCCCGGGACTGGGAGTATCACTTCATTGAATCCCGGCTGATCCCGGTTCTCAATTCGCTTTCCGATATCAGCGCATGGGCCACTTTCGCCCGGGCAATGGGGGCCACCCCTGCGCCAGCGGCGCTCCATTTTGACAGTGGCATGAACCGGCTGGGACTGTCGGCGGCGGAAGTGGAGACCCTGGTCGCCGAACCCCATCGCGCGCCGTTCGACATTCCCTGCGTCATGAGTCATCTGGCCTGCGCCGACAAGCCGGACGAGGACATGACCGCCCGACAGCGCGACCGGTTCGCGGCCGCCGCGGAAGCGTTCATCGAGGCCCGCTGCGACGCCGGGCTTGGTGATGATCGTCCGCGCCTCAGTCTGGCAAATTCGGCCGGCATTCTGATCGATGAGAGCTACCACTTCGATCTGGCCCGCCCCGGCATCGGCCTTTATGGCGGCAACCCGTTCACTGACCGCCCCAGCCCCGTGGACAACGTGATCCGGCTGCGGGGCCGGATTCTGCAAATTCGCGAGGTCTCGCCGCCCGATACCGTGGGATATGGTGCAACGCACGAAGTGACCGGCCCCGGACGGATCGCCACGGTCGACGTTGGTTATGGCGACGGATATCTGCGCTGCTTTGGGGAGGGCAACGGCTGGGCGGTGATCAACGGCCACCGGGTCCCGGTGGCGGGCCGGGTGTCCATGGACAGTCACGCACTCGATATCACCGCGCTACCGCTGGATGACTGTGGCGTGGGCACCATGGTCGACCTTCTGGGCGGTCCCGTACCTCTCGACGATGTGGTAAAAACCACCGGGCTCAGCGGATATGAGTTGCTGACCCTGCTTGGCCATCGCTATAACCGTGTCTACAAAAAAACTTAGGGCGTCTGGAATTCCATGAATTTTCTCGGGTTGATCGGCCGGGTCATGCTGACCTTCCTGGCGACGGCAGGCCGCCTTGGTATTTTCACAGTCAACAGCGTCAGCCATTGTCTGCGGCCGCCGTTCTTTATCCGTCATATCGGATCACAGATGATCAACATCGGCTACTACTCCTTGCCGGTGGTGGGGCTGACCGCACTGTTTACCGGCGCCGTGCTGGCCCTTCAGATCTACGAAGGCGGCTCGCGCTTCAATGCGGAAAGCGCTGTCGCCGGAATCGTGGTGATCGGATTTGTGCGCGAACTGGGCCCCGTGCTGGGCGGGCTGATGGTCGCCGGCCGGGTCAGCGCCGCCATGGCCGCGGAGATCGGCACCATGCGCGTGACCGAACAGATCGACGCGCTCACCACGCTTGCCACAGACCCGTTCAAATATCTGATTGCCCCGCGGCTGATCGCTGCCACACTGATGTTGCCCTGCCTGGTGCTGGTGGCGGACGTGATCGGCGTCGCCGGCGGTTTTATCCTGTCCACCGACAAGCTCGGTTTCAACCCCGGTGCCTATCTCAAGACCACGGTCGATTACCTCGAATACGATGATGTGATGTCGAGCCTCGTCAAGGCCGGGGTGTTTGGCTTCATCATTGCGCTCATGGGCTGCTATCACGGTTATCACAGCCGGGGCGGCGCGCAGGGTGTGGGCGTTGCCACCACCAATGCCGTCGTCTCGGCGTCGATCCTCATCCTGATGTCCAACTACGTGGTGACGGAGCTGTTTTTCTCGCAATGACCGGTACGTCAACACAACGCATGCCAAAGATCAGCCTGCGCGGGGTCAAGAAACGGTTTGGCCCGAAGGTGGTGCTCGACGGGGTCGACCTTGACGTCGACGATGGCGAATCCATGGTGATCATCGGTGGGTCGGGAACCGGAAAATCGGTCCTGATCAAATGCATTCTTGGCATTCTGACCCCTGACGAGGGCAGCATCAAGGTGGGCGGCGTGGAAGCCACCCGCCTTCGTGGCAAGGAGCGCCAGGCCTTCCTTGAAAAGTTCGGCATGCTGTTCCAGGGGGCGGCGCTGTTCGACAGCCTCCCCGTCTGGGAAAATGTCTGCTTCGGATTGCTTGCCGAAAAACGCATCCGCCGCAAGGAGGCGCGCGACCTGGCCGTGGAAATCCTCAGGCAGGTTGGCCTGGAAGCCGATGTTGCCAACCTTTCGCCGGCGGAGCTGTCGGGCGGCATGCAGAAGCGGGTCGGACTGGCCCGGGCAATCGCTGCAAAACCGGAAATCATTTTCTTTGACGAGCCCACCACCGGGCTTGATCCCATCATGGCGGACGTGATCAACAGCCTGATTGTCGACTGTGTCCAGGACCTCGGGTCGACCACCATCACGATCACCCATGACATGGCGAGCGTACGCAAGATCGCCGACAAGGTGGGAATGCTCTACAAAGGGAAGATGATCTGGACCGGCCCCAAATCCGAGATCGATTCAAGCGGCAACGAATATGTGGACCAGTTCATCCACGGGCGCGCCGAGGGCCCGATCCATATGGATATTCTGAAGCTTTGATGTCCTGACATGGCAAAACCCCGCAAAAGCTATGTCTGCCAGTCCTGCGGGGCCACGTTCCCGAAATGGTCCGGCCAGTGCGAAGCTTGCGGCGAATGGAACACCCTTGTCGAGGAAGTGGTGGCCGACGTGCCCCGGGGCCTGTCCCGGGGCAGCGGGCGGGGACGGCGCATTCCCCTCACCGATCTGGGAGGGGTTCCGGGCGACGCGCCCCGGCTAAAGACCGGGATCAGCGAGTTCGATCGGGCCTGTGGCGGCGGGCTGGTACCCGGTTCTGCGGTTCTGGTCGGCGGTGATCCGGGTATCGGCAAGTCCACCATCCTGCTCCAGGCAGTGAGTCGCCTTGCCATGTCCGGCGTCAAGACGGTGTATATTTCGGGCGAGGAAGCCACCGCCCAGGTCCAGATGCGGGCGGGCCGGCTGGGGCTTGACAAGGCACCGGTGCGGCTTGGCACCGAAACCAGCCTGCGTGACATTCTGGCGACCCTTGAAGGTGAGTCGGACGTCGAGGCGGTGGTGATCGACTCGATCCAGACCATGTTCGTGGACAATCTGGAATCCGCGCCCGGAACCGTTGCCCAGGTCCGGGCAACGGCCCAGGAACTGATCCGCTTTGCCAAGAAACGGGGCATCGCATTGTTGCTGGTCGGACATGTCACCAAGGACGGGCAGATCGCCGGTCCCCGGGTACTCGAACACATGGTCGATACCGTGCTCTATTTTGAAGGCGAACGTGGTCATCAGTTCCGAATCCTGCGAGCGGTGAAGAACCGCTTTGGCGGAACCGATGAAATCGGCGTCTTCGAAATGACCGACCGGGGACTTAAGGAAGTTCCAAACCCGTCCGCGCTGTTTCTCGGCAACCGGGACAAGGCGGTCAGCGGTGCTGCCGTGTTTGCCGGGATGGAAGGCTCGCGGCCCATGCTGGTCGAGATTCAGGCCCTTGTGGCGTCGTCTTCACTCGGGACCCCGAGGCGCGCGGTAGTGGGCTGGGACAGTGGCCGGCTGGCCATGATTCTGGCAGTGCTTGACGCCCGTTCCGGTCTCGGCTTCGGAGCCCAGGATGTCTATCTCAACGTGGCCGGCGGCCTGAAGGTCACGGAACCGGCCGCTGATCTTGCGGTTGCTGCGGCTCTGGTATCCGCCCTGGCCGACCGCCCCCTCGCCGAAGACACAGTGGTGTTTGGCGAGGTTGGCCTGTCTGGCGAGGTGCGCCCCGTCGCTCATGCAGCGCAGCGACTGCGCGAAGCCGAGAAACTGGGCTTTACCCGCGCCATCATGCCAGGGCGCGTGCGCGGCGTTGACGCACGCTTGCAGCGCTCTGAAATTGGTCATATTTACGAGCTGGTCGAGCTCATCGCCGGGCCGGCAAGCCGCGCCTAGAAAGGAAAACCAAGAACATCCATGGACAGTCTGGGTCTCTCATCATTCGATATTCTGGTTCTGATCATCCTCGGATTGTCGGCGCTCTATGGTGTGGCCCGGGGCTTTACCAGCGAGGCTCTGAGCCTTGGCGCCTGGGTTGGCGCGGGATTTGCCACCATTTATGGCCTGCCCCATTTCCGCCCCCTTGTGCGGGAGCATGTGGACCCCGACAGCTTCGCCGATATTCTCGCAGTTGTGGTTCTGGGACTGGTCAGCCTGATTCTGTTCAAGCTCCTGGGCAGGGCGATTGGCGGATTTGTCCGGCAAAGCAGCGTCGGCGCCATCGACCGCGGTCTGGGCGCTCTGTTCGGCCTTGCGCGCGGGGTGTTTATCGTCTCGGTAGCCTATCTCCTGATCACCTGGATTATCCCCAAAAACGACCTGCCCGGGTGGATCGAGGAGGCGCGCACCCGTCCGCTGGTGGAATACAGCGCCAGCGTGCTATCAAGCGTTACACCGGCAGAAATCGCCGAGGAATTTGACGAGGTTCGGGAAAAGACACTCGACCCCGATCTGGTCGAGAAATTCAAGACCAAGCTCCCCGACGTGTCGTTTGCGAAAGACGCCGACAACGGTAAGGGCTACACTTCCAAAGAGCGTCAGGGACTCGAAGGCCTCATTGACGACAGCGACGATAGCAAGTAGGAAGTCGCCACACGGCCTGACAACACCAGTGCGCCGCTGCCCGAGCCAGGTGACGAGATGGGTAAAACATTGAGCATTTCAGGACCCGCGCATCCTTTCGATGACGACAAGCTGCGCGAAGAATGTGGCGTGTTCGGTATTTTCGGACACCCTGACGCCGCTGCCCATACGGTGCTTGGTCTCCACGCCCTCCAGCATCGTGGCCAGGAAGCAGCCGGCATCGTGACCTATGATGGCAATCGTTTTCACAGCCACCGATGCATGGGCCAGGTGGCGGACAACTTCAACTCGGAGCGGGTGATCAGCGCACTGGCGGGCGACTCTGCCATAGGCCACGTTCGCTATTCCACCACCGGCGAGACCATCCTGCGCAACGTCCAGCCCCTGTTCGCCGAACTTGACGGCGGCGGGTTCGCCGTCGCCCACAACGGCAACCTGACCAATGCATGGACCCTGAGGAAGCATCTGGTGCGGGCCGGCGCCATATTCCAGTCGACGTCGGATACCGAGGTCATTATCCACCTGGTGGCAACCAGCGACGGCAGGACCATTCACGACCGGATCATTGACGCCCTACGCCAGATCGAGGGCGCCTATTCGCTTGTGATCCTGACCAATGACAGTCTGATCGCGGTTCGTGACCCGCTGGGTGTGCGCCCCCTGGTGCTGGGGCGCCTGAGCGACGGCAGCCACATTATTGCTTCCGAGACCTGCGCGCTCGACATCATCGGGGCGACCTTCCTGCGTCCGGTTGAACCAGGTGAGATCATCACAATTTCAAAGGAAGGCATTGAAAGCCTGAAGCCTTTTCCACCGGCCCGCCCCCGCCCCTGCATTTTCGAACATATCTATTTCTCGCGCCCCGATTCCTACGTCTCGGGATCCAGTGTCTATCAGGTTCGCAAGCAGATCGGCGTGGAACTGGCGCGGGAGTCCCGGGTGGACGCCGATCTCGTCATTCCGGTCCCCGACTCCGGCACGCCTGCGGCCATCGGCTATGCCCAGGAGTCCGGCATTCCGTTCGAACTGGGCATCATCCGCAACCACTATGTGGGACGGACCTTTATTGAGCCGTCGGACCAGATCCGCCACCTCGGCGTCAAGCTCAAGCACAATGCCAACCGTTGGGAACTCGCGGGCAAGCGGGTTGTCCTGGTGGACGATTCGATCGTCCGTGGCACCACGTCCCTGAAAATCGTTGATATGGTCAGGGGCGCCGGCGCAACGGAAGTCCACATGCGGATCGCCAGTCCTCCAACCACCCATTCCTGCTTTTACGGTGTGGACACGCCCGAGCGCTCGAAGCTGCTTGCCTCGTCCATGACCGTGGAAGAAATGGGCCGTTATATTGGCGTCGACAGTCTCGCCTTCATTTCCATGGACGGTCTGTACCGCGCCGTTGGTGAAGACGCGCGCAACAGTGCCCAGCCGCAATACTGCGACGCGTGCTTTACGGGTGAATATCCCACCAGGTTGACTGATCAGGAGGAAGGCGACGGGCCGGTCCAACTCTCGCTTCTGGCGGAACGCATTCAAAACCGCGGCCCCCGCGGATAATGGACGGACAACGGGCAGGGTTTCATGGGCAAACTTGACGGAAAGATTGCGCTGATCACGGGCGCTTCTCGCGGGATTGGTGCGGCGGTGGCCCGGCTTTATGCCCGGGAAGGCGCTCATGTGATCCTGGTGGCCCGAACCCAGGGCGCTCTTGAGGAACTGGACGACGCCATTCAGGCCGATGGCGGCAGCGCCACTCTGGTCCCGCTCGACATCACAGACGGCGACGGCATCGACCGCATGGGGGCCGCCATTTACGAGCGCTGGAAACGGCTGGATATCCTGGTCGCCAACGCTGCGCGCCTCGGACCTCTGAGCCCCCTCGGCCATATCAAACCACAAGCCTGGGATGATCTGGTCGCAGTCAATCTGACAGCAAACTGGCGGCTTATCCGTGCATTCGACCCGTTGCTGCGTGCTTCCGAAGCGGGACGCGCCCTTTTTGTGACCTCCAGCGTGGGCCATCAACCGCGGGCTTATTGGGGTGGCTATGGGACGACCAAGGCAGCGCTTGAGCATATGGCGCGAACCTGGGCCGCCGAAACGCACATGACCGGCCTGCGCGTCAACCTGATCAATCCCGGCGCGACACGCACCCGAATGCGCGCCGAAGCCATGCCGGGAGAAGATCCGGGCACTTTGCCCACGCCCGACGATGTGGCTCCTCTGTTCCTTGAAATGGTCTTGCCCACCTACACCGAAAACGGCGCTCTGGTGAATTATCGGGACTGGGCCAGGGTCGGCGTCTGACCTGCTGCTCAACTTGGGATAAAGATAAAGAGAACCCCCGTGCCCTGCAGGGCGACGGGGGTCAAGTGGTTGCGCTCCAGGAGTAATCCCGGATCAGTGGAACTCTGTTAGATCGTCTTAGGTCTACTTTGAATCGGATAGTCTTTTCAAAATGTTGAATTTGTGATTCAAGGTGGATGCTGGAG
>RFJA01000081.1 GCA_003695065.1 Alphaproteobacteria bacterium | reverse complement strand
GGCTGCGACCGGCGGGCCCGCGCCGCAACATCCTGGTTGAGGCGCATGGCAGCCATACTCCTCATGAACTATTGCAAACGCGTGATGTTAGACATGTCTCAGAAGCAGATAATGATTTCCCGGCGTCAGTTCATTCATGCCACCTCGGCTGCCGGAATGGTCGCCGGGATGCAGGCGCTTGCCCCTGCCTGGGCGCGACAGCTGACGGCGCTTGGCGCGTCGGCGGTTGACGAAACTCATCGGGTTTTCGATCTGGCGATCCGCCAGGAAGATTTGTCGATCGCCGGCAAGACCGCCCGGGCGAAAACCATCAACGGCACCCTCCCTGGCCCCCTGTTGCGGTTTCGGGAAGGCGAGACCGTCACAATACGGGTCCACAATGACCTTGACGAGGACACCTCTCTCCATTGGCATGGCATTCTGCTACCGGCAGAGATGGATGGCGTTCCCGGCATAAGCTTTCCAGGGATCAGGCCCGGCGAGACGTTCGAATACCGATACACCCTGAAACAAAGCGGAACCTACTGGTATCACAGCCATTCCGGACTACAGGAACAGTCGGGCGTTTACGGTCCGATGATCATTGACCCGGCAGAACCCGACCCGGTGAGGCACGACCGCGAATATGTCGTGATGCTCTCGGACTGGACCTTTGAGGATCCGCACCACATATTTGCCAAACTCAAGAAACACAGCGAATACTTCAACTATCAGAAGCGCACGCTCGGCGATTTTTTCCGCGACGCATCCGAACAGGGCCTGCAAACCGCCCTGTCTCACCGGCTTGCCTGGGGCCGGATGCGGATGGACCCCACCGACATCGCAGACGTAACCGGGGCCACCTACACCTATCTGATCAATGGCCAAGCGCCTTCATCGAACTGGACGGCCTTGTTCAGGCCAGGGGAACGTATTCGGCTGCGGTTCATCAATGCCGCCGCCATGACCTATTTCAACCTGCGCATTCCGGGAATTGCGATGACCGTGGTGCAGGCAGACGGCCAGAACGTTCAGCCGGTGACAATCGACGAGTTCCAGATTGGTGTCGCCGAAACCTATGACGTGATCGTCGAGCCCAAGGAAGACCGCGCCTACACCATCTTCGCCGAGTCCATGGACAGGAGCGGCTACGCCCGCGCCACACTAGCACCGCGCGAAGGGATGACAGCGGACATCCCGCCGTTGCGGGACAGGCCACTCCTGACCATGGCCGACATGGGGATGGCGCACACAGGCCATATGGCGCCCAAAGAGAACGAAGCGGACCAGGAAACCGCCGCAATTCCGTCACATGAGGCACATCGTCATGGCCGGCACCATCGGCCCGAGGACACCCTGCCGGTCAGCTATGCCACAACCGGGGCGGTCCCACCCGATCTTGTTGGCGTCGGGGTCGATGCGGTCGCCGAAATGCCGCAGGAACGACTGCACGAACCGGGCACCGGGCTCGAAGACGTGGATCACCGGGTTCTGGTCTACACCGATCTGCGCAACACCCACGGTACCTATGACCCGCGGCCACCAGGGCGGGAAATCATCCTTCACCTGACCGGCAACATGGAACGCTACATGTGGTCGTTCGACGGCAAGAAATTCTCGGAAGTGAAAGACCCGATTCGGTTCGACTATGGGGAGCGGCTGCGCCTGACCATGATCAACAACACAATGATGAACCACCCAATCCACTTGCACGGCATGTGGATGGAACTGGATAACGGCGCCGGCGCCCACAAACCGCGCAAGCATACGATCAATATCAAGCCGGGAGCCCGGCTGTCGGTGGAAATCACTGCCGACGCACCGGGTGACTGGGCGTTCCACTGCCACCTCCTGTACCACATGAAGGCGGGCATGTTCCGCATCGTCTCCGTAACCCGGAAAACCGCGGAGGCCAGGCCATGAATAGCCAATGTAAGGTTTCAAAGCTCGCCCCTGCGGGTTTCGTTGCCGCCCTCGTCGCAGTCGGCTTCGGAATTGGCACTCGGGCCTGCGCCGCGGAAGGTGAGGAGACCTACGCGGTGGTGCTGATCGACCGTCTCGAATACCAGGCCAACGCGGGGGATCAGGTGCTGTTGTGGGACGCCCAGGCATGGTTCGGCGGTGACTACAACAAATTCTGGGTCAAGACCGAGGGCGAATATCTCTTTGACGGCGACGTGTTCGAGGGAGCGGAGTTCCAGGGCCTCTACAGCCGCGCCATCAGCCGATTCTGGGATCTGCAGGCAGGCGTGCGCCATGATGTCGCACCGGATCCGTCGCGCACCTTTGGCGTCATAGGCGTTCAAGGTCTGGCACCTTACTGGTTCGAAGTGGATGCGGCCGCCTTCATTGACGACGACGGAAAGGTCGAAGCGCGGATCGAGGCGGAATATGACCTGCTCGTCACGCAACGGCTCATCGCCCAACCGAGAGCGGAACTCAATTTCGCCCTTCAGGACGTCGAGGAATTCGGCATCGGTTCAGGCCTCAGCTCGATCGAACTGGGACTGCGGCTACGCTATGAAATCCGGCGGGAGGTCGCCCCTTACGTCGGGGTGTCCTGGAACCGGGCGATCGGCAAGACCGCAGATCTTGCACGAGCCGAGGGAGAGACTGTGGACAGCCTCTCCCTCGTCACCGGTATCCGCCTGTGGTTCTAACGTTCGATCCTTGCCGCGGGCTGCCATGGGGGAGCCAACAGCCCGCGGGACAGGCGGATCAGAAGTGCACGGTCAGCGACGCCCCCCACTCGCGCGGCCGGCTGTAGTAGGCTTCCACATAGCCAAGACCCAGCACTTCGACACCATTGGTGACATAGATCTCGTCAGTGATGTTGGTGACGAAGAACGCCAGTTCGTAAGCCTGGGACGAAGGTATATAGGTTGCCCGTGCGTTCCACAGCCAATAGGCGTCCGCCTTCAGTTGCGGGGTGTTCACCGCATCGCGATACTGACTCGACCGGTGGACCACATCCGTGAACAGCACCAGTTCACCGGCATTGCCAAGATGCGCCGTGTACTGTGCAGACGCATTGAGGCTGAAGTCCGGCGCATTGATCAATTCGTTGCTCTCAAGGATTCCGGCCTGCTGCGTCTCGGCGTCGATTTCCTTGTACTTGTTGTCCAGAATACCGATACCAAGGCCGAGCAACAGATCGGGATGCGGCAGAGCCACCGCCTCGATCTCGCCCCCGATGATGCGGGCCTTGCCGGCATTCTCGATCACTGTCTCGACATTGCCGCCCCCAAGGTTGAGAACCGAGAGCAGCTGAATATCCGAATAGTCGTTATAGAATGCGGCAGCATTGACCGTCAGCCGGTTGTCCAGCCAGCTCGACTTGACCCCGATTTCGTACGCGGTGATAAATTCCGGATCAAACGCCTTGGGCGGGTTGCCGGAAAGCGCCCGGGCATTGTAGCCGCCGGCCTTGTACCCTCTGGACACGGACGCGTAGGCCATGATGTCCTCGGTGGCCCGGAATTCGATCGCCGCCTTGGGCGTCAACTCGGTCCAGCTATCGGAAAGCTCCGTGGGCGGCAACGGAACCAGACCCGATTCAGGCCGGCTCAGGCCGTAGATATACTCCTTGTCGTCGTAGGTGAGCCGGGCTCCGACGGTCAGACCCAATTTGTCGGAAAAATAATAGGTCCCTTCCCCAAAGACCGCGACCGAGTAGGCGTCAAGCTCGGCCGTGATAAAGGCGGTATTGTCGGCAAGGCCGCCCGTGGCGGCAAACAGGCCCGACAACAGGGGGGCAAACAGCGTCGAATCGCCCTTTTCCCGAAGACCGAAAACGCCGACCAGCCAGTTCAGTTTGGAATCGAACGCCACGCCGGAAAGCTGGAATTCCTGGCTTAGCTGGTTGGTGTCCTCCGGATTGTCCACCCGGACGATTTCAAAGGGCGTGTGCTCGGAGTCGCGACGAACGTCGATCTGACTGTCTCGATAGGCCGTGATTGACTTGAAGGCGATATTGTCGCCCTGCCAGTTCACTTCCAGCGAGGCACCCCATATGTCGGCCCAGTCGCGTGTCTCTTCGGTGCCGAACGAGTTGTAGACATCCTTGCCATCCTCTTCCAGCGTCTTCACGAAAGCATCGCCGTAGGTATCGAAGGGCGGCTGAAGCCCAAGTTCGGCCGCCCGCGCTGGTGCCAGCAGACCGTTGATGGTGTCGATTCCAATGGCATTGGCGGCGTTGCGCTCGAAAAACACCATGGAGCCGGCCGGTCCGTTCTGGCGCTGACGGGAATAGTCGGCGCGGAGGATGATGTCCCACTCCTCATTGGGAACGAAACGCAGGGTGCCGCGCACCTGCTCGCGATCTTCATTGCCAAGGTCCTGGCCGATGAAGTTGGTACCCAGACCGTCGCGGCGGCGCGACGATGCTGCAATCTTGGCAAACACCGTGTCGGAGATTTTAAAGGACGCATTGCCCTGAAAGTCGAGCCGCTCATAGCTGCCCACGGTGGCGCTCAGTTCACCCTCGGTTTCCCCGTCAGGCAGCTTGGTAATGATCTTCACGGCACCGCCGATGGTGTTCTTGCCATAAAGCGTCCCTTGCGGACCGCGAAGAATCTCGATGCGCTCCAGATCCATAAACGAGAAATCGCTGCCCGCCGAGCGGCTGATATACACTCCGTCAATATAAAGGCCAACGCCCGGTTCATTGGGAAAAGCGTAATCGTCCTGACCGACGCCACGGATGAAAATCTGCGCCGCACTGCCACCCCCGTTGGGAATACCGCCGTTGATGTCAATGTTGGGGACCGAATTGGCCATATCCTTGAAGTTGTCCAGCGACCGAAACTTCAGGGTTTGCGACGAAATGGCCGCCACCGAAACCGGCGCCGTCTGCAGACTCTCCGTTCTCTTGCGGGCGGTAACCACAATTTCTTCGAGACCGGCGACCGCCGCCTCTTCGGCCGGCTGGGCCACCGCAACTCCACCGGTCAGTGCGCCCGCGGCAACTGTCGTCGCCAGGACCACCCTCAGCCGGGCGCTGCCTCTCAATAGTCTCGACAATCCCTCTGTTCTCATTGGTTTTCTCCCTCTCTCAATTGCGAAGCCCCAACAGCTTCTTCACCTCCGGGCAGCCGTCATGACGGCCCACGAGCCTGTCAGCCGGCCTCCACCAGCATGGATCGCGTACCGCGCATCACCAGCGTGTCCATGTATTGCACCGGCTCTTTCAACCTAAGGTTCGGAAAGCGGCGCAGCGCTTCCAGGATAGCCACCTGGCCTTCCAGCCGCGCGATCTGCGCCCCCAGACAGAAATGCGGTCCGTAATTGAAGGTCAGGTGCTTGTTCGGCTTGCGCGTGATGTCGAATTTCTCCGGATTTTTAAACACGCGGGGATCATGGTTGGCGGCATTGATCATGACGAAAACACGATCCCCTGCCTTCAGCTCCTTACCGCCCATCTGATGTGTCACCTTGACCACCCGAACCAGGGCACCGCTCGGCCCGTTGTAACGCAGGCATTCCTCCACCGCGGAGTCGATCAGAGCGGGATTGGCCAATAGCCATTCGCGCTCCGCCGGATGATCCATGAACGCCCGCATGCCGTTGCCGATCAGATTGGTCGTGGTCTCATGACCAGCGAACAGAAACAGAATGCAACTCCCGACCACTTCGTCCTCGGTCAGGGCCTCGTCATGGTCACGGATCGCCAGAAGCGCACTGATAAGGTCCTCGCCCGGCGCATGCTCGCGCTCACGAATGACATCCACGAAATAGGCCGCAAGCTGACGGGCCCCGCGCTCGGCCGTTTCATATTTGTCAGCCGTCACCGTCGCCCCGCCAATGAACGGCTGGATCATCTCCGACCAATCCTTGAGCATGTCGAAATCGCTGCGCGGCAAACCCAACAGGTCCATAATGATGGCTGCCGGCAACGGGTTTGCGTATTCGCGAATGAAGTCGAATTCGTCGCGCCCCTCGAGTTTGCCGAGAAGATAGGCCACAATCGCCTCCACATTGGGACGCAGGCGCTCCGCCTTCCCAGGCGTCAAAACCTCGTTCATCAGGTTGCGCATCCGCGTGTGTTCCGGCGGATCCTTGAACGCGACCCAGGTGTTTAGGTAGCGAATCAGGGTCTTGATGCTGTTCTGGGTCTCAACCGGTTGATGTTCGTAAAAGGGCGTCAGGCGATCGGCCGATATCTCACGGTTGAGCTGGACCCGTTTTACGTCTTCGTAGCCGGTGACGACCCAGCCATTGAGAACGGGGGACCAGTGCACCGGATCCGCCTGCTGCAGCCGCTTCAGAACCGGAAGTGGATCGGCAATAACTGCCGGGTCTCGGGGGTCGTAGATAACTGCGTCCACGCGTTTGCCTGTTGTTTTGTTGATGCGCTCTGTACAGTAACGAAAGAATGATCAGGTGAAAGGCTATCACATTGAATTCGATAAAACAAACACTTGTTTGTTATATGGCTGTGACTTAGATTTCCGGTCTGAAGCGGCGGCAATCAGCCGGCGAGGGACGGCGCTGACCGGTCGGACCGGTGAGGCCCGGCAGAGCCCTTTGCCCGGACGCTCGGGCGGTAATCACGATCGCCAGATGGGACCAACAGGAAGGTGGGAGCGCGACATGACTGACAGGCTTGACGACCCGCAGGTATATCTGCCCGATGTATGGGCAAACCACGCCCGCTATCGCGCCGACAAGACCGCCATCGTCTGTGGTGACACACGTCTGTCCTGGAAGACATTCAATGGCAATATGAACAGAGTGGCCAACGCCCTGAAGAACGCCGGGTTCGGACGTGGCGACAAGATCGCGGTGGTCATGGGCAATGCGCCGGTCACACTGGAAGTCATGTTCGGGATCGTCAAGGCCGGCGCCTGCGTTGTGCCGTTGAGTGGCATGCTGACCAGCGAACAGCTTGTTCATCTGATTGATGACTGTGATGCGACGGCGGTCTTCACCGACGATCATCTGGGCCATCTGGTGCGCCCCGGACGTGACAAACTGAGAAAGGTGCGCCCCAACGGCTTTTATGCGGTCAATTTCGAGGCGGTTGGTTGGCAGTCCTTCGCCGAACGGATGGCCGAGGCCTCCGAAGAGGAACCCGGCGTTACCTACCGCATGGACGACCCGTTCAACATCATTTACAGCTCCGGCACCACCGGGCTGCCGAAGGGCATCGTGCAGACCCACCGGGCGAGGCAGCACTGGTCCTATTCCAACGCGCTGGAAATGCGTTTCCATGAAGAAGCCCGGGCGCTGACCACCACCGCGCTTTATTCGAACGGAACCTGGTTCATGGTTCTCCCACCTCTTTTCGTGGGCGCCACGGTCCATATCCTGCCGAGCTTCGATCCCGGCGCATTTCTTGAAACGGTGGAACGCGAGCGGATCACGCACAGCTTCATGGTTCCGGCCCAGTATATCGCCACCCTGCAACACCCGCGGTTGAACGAGGCCAATCTTTCATCCCTGGAGATGTTGTTGTCGGCAGGCTCCCCGCTTCGCCAGGACACCAAGGAGGAAGCGAGAAGACGCCTGACCCCTCAGCTCTATGAACTCTACGGCTTCAGCGAAGGCTTCGCGACCATACTCAAGCCGGCATACGCAGATACCAAGCCGGGTTCGGTTGGCACGCCCGTGCTGGGCTTCGAAATGCATATCATCGATGATGACGGAACAATCCTGCCGCGCGGCGAAATTGGCGAGATCGTAGGCACCGGTGGCGGGTTGATGAAGGAGTACTATAACCGCCCCGACGCCACCGCTGAAATCATCTGGCGCGATGATCGGGGTCGGACCTTCGTGCGGTCCGGCGACATCGGACGCATGGACGACGATGGCTTTCTCTATATCCTGGATCGCAAGAAGGACATGATCATATCCGGCGGCTTCAACGTGTTTCCTGCCGACATCGAGGAGGTCGTCGGACAGCATCCCGCCGTGGCCGATGTGACCGTGATCGGAGTGCCCCATGAGAAGTGGGGCGAGGTGCCACTGGCCCTGGTGATCCGGGCCAAAGACACGAGCGCCAGCCCGGACGAGATTCGTGATTGGGCGAACGCTCGTCTGGCCAAGACGCAACGCCTCGCGGGCGTTGAGTTCCGTGACGAGTTTCCCCGCAACGCGTTGGGCAAGGTGCTCAAAAAGGATCTGCGCCAGCCCTATTGGACCGACCAGAAGTGAACCCACCCCATGACCCACGTCTACATCATTGGCAGCTATTCCACAGTCTTCAAACGCTGGCCAGAGCGCAGCCACAAGGATTTGACCCGGGAAGCCTATCTCGGCGCGTTGGAAGACGCTGGCCTTGAAGACGGCAAGGCCATCGAAATGGCCTGGTTCGGCAACTGCGGCATGTGGGTTGACGGCCAGGGCAGCATCCGGGGGCAGGTCTGCATGACGCCTTTGGTCCGGGAGGGCCTGTTCCCGGAGCGCGTTCCCATCATCAATGTGGAAGGCGGTTGCGCCACCGCGTCCATGGCGTTGCACGGCGCCTGGAAGGACATCGTCTCGGGCCAGAGCGAGCTTAGTCTGGCAATCGGGGTCGAGAAGACCTACTACCCCGAGGACCCGGACAAGATCCAGGCGCTTTATTGCGGCGGTATCGACCAATATGATCCGCAACAATGGGAGGACTATTACAAAGCCGCCGGAAAAGCTGCGGGCAAGGCCTTCGAACCCGGCCCGGACCGCACCATTTTCATGGACACCTACGCCATTCAGGCCTGTTACCACATGAAGAAATACGGCACGACCCAGCGACAGATCGCCGCCGGAGCCGCCAAGAACCACAGCTACGCCGCCGACAACCCCAAAGCCCAGTATCAATTTGCCATGACCGTGGACGACGTGCTCGCCGACCGCCCTGTCACTTATCCGTTAACCCGGTCCATGTGCGCCCCCATCGGGGACGGTGCAGCCGCCGCCATTCTCTGCTCTGAACGTTTTCTGAAAAAACTGCCGTCGCCGATCCGAAAGCGGGCGGTGCGCATTGCGGCGACCGCCCTTTCGGGTGGCAAATACCGCAGCCTTGACGAACCTGGCCTGAGCCGGGTGGCGGCGCAGAAGGCGTATAACCAGGCCGGCATCGGGCCGGAGGATATCGACGTGGCCGAAGTCCACGACGCCACCTCGTTTTGCGAGATCTATCAGGCCGAGATGCTCGGCTTCTGTGGCGAGGGCGAAGGCGGCCCGTTCGTCGAAGCCGGAGAAACCGGTCCCGGCGGGACGATCCCGATCAATACCTCGGGCGGGCTTGTATCCAAGGGCCATCCCGTGGGGGCGACCGGGCTGTCGATGATTTACGAACTGGCGACCCAGTTGCGCGGCGAAGCGGGCCCCCGCCAGGTCGAGAACGCAAGACGCGCCCTTGCCGAGAACGGCGGCGGCGTCATTGGCTTTGACGAGGCGGCCTGCTCGGTCATCATCCTCGAAGCCGTGGACTGAAACCGCTACTGCAACCGCTGAATTCGCACCACCAGGGGTTCGGCCGGCGGCAGGCTCGAATAGGCGGACCACAGATCGCCAGTCCTCGGGTCGACCGCCAGATGCCGGGTATAGGCGGGGTTAGTGGGCAAGGGAATTTCCAGCGTTGTTTCCCGGTCGGGATCAAAAAGCAGCATGCTGGCCGCAAGCGCCCCGGTCACCCAGACTTCGCCGGTTCGCCTGTCCACCTCGGCGTCATAGGCGCCAAGCGCCGAGGAACCGATCGCATACCGGGTAAAGGTTTCGGTACGCGGATCGAAACTGGTCAGATGCCCCGTGTTCCATTCCGGAACCCACAGACGGTCGTCAGTCCCGATTGCCGGTCGGCGCGGCCCGCTGTTGGAAGCGGGCATTTGATAGAGTTTCGCAGCGCCGCTTGGAATGTCGTAAAGCACCAGGGTGTTGGCTGCCAACTGTGTACTGTAGAGCCGGTCCTGACTGTCAATCTGCAGGCCGTAGGGTAGTGGCAGTCCCTCCGCATCACTCAGGTTGGCCGACGGCACATTGATGTGACGCACCGTCTCGTTAGCCGGATCGAATACCCCGATACGCTCCTGCCTGGCGAAATAATCATTGATCCAGACCCGCCCTCGGGAATCCAGCGCAAGGCTGTGCGCATACATGCCGACGTCATAGGTCTTGAACTCGCCACTGCGCGGATCAAGCCTTACCAGTTCATGGGTCCCGCCAAGTATGATCCAGAGATACCCCTGCCGGTCAAAGACCAGCGCCCGGGTCTGCCCCCATCCCTCGGCGCCGTCGTCGCGAATCTTGAAGGTCTCGATTGCGCCGCTCTCGGGATCAAGCGCCCAGATCAGGTCATAGAAAAAAGCGGTAATCCAGATCCGGCCATCGGGTCCAACGACCAGATCATGGGGCAAGCTGCCTTCCATCGGCAGCGGGTACTCGGTGATCACGATATGGGCCAGTGCCTCCGGATTGGCAGGTGATACCGGTGTGATCGTATCTATGCGCTCGGCGCTCAGATATTGGGCCAACCAGGCCGCGTAGGTGTTATCATCAAAGTCCGGTGGCAGGATGTTGTATTCATCAATGGCCCGCATCATCTGAAACGCTTCCTGCCACTGGGCCACGGTTCGCGGCTTGCCATCGACCAGAATGCGCGCCGCGTCGATCTCATGACAGGACGTGCAGTTGAGAATGAACTCCCGCTTCATGTCGCCGTCGGGCAAAAGGTCGAGCCAGCGGGCGCTGGGAACGCGGGCAAGAAATTCGGGATCGGGTTCGATGGAGAGAACCCCAAGCGCAAGAGGGTCGGTGCCAACGCTAAGATTATCCACCTCGGCTAATCTCCCTGCCCCCCGGACCAGGAGATCATAATCGCCTGGAGAGACGGGCAGGCGAAAACCACCGGCGGCATCGCTAAAGACAGTGGTGCGCAGGCCTGTCGCCTCATTTATTGCCGTCACCATGGCACCCGCGACGGACGTTCCGTCAGAAACAATTTGTCCCGTCACCGCCGGCTGTTCCACTTTGCCCCCGACTGCATTCGGGGCACTGCCGGCCTGCGCCCAGGTGGCGATTGCACCCCCCAGAACGCCAATCAGCAAGATCAATAACCGGTTTGGAAACATGGTGCCTTCCTAGGTTGTTTGGGGCCTACTTTGTTTGGGGATCAAGTTTATGCCGGTAAAGGCCGATGATCCCACGGGCAATGTCTTCCAGGCTGTCGCCGCCGGGCTGGTACCAGGTGGTCACCCAGTTGAGCGCACCAAACAGGCTGAGGCGCAGCAGCGAACGATCCACATCGTCGGGAAGCGGGAGATCATTGAGAAGGGATCGAAACAGGGCTTCGTATTCGTCGCGTTGCGCAATGATTTCGGAACGGAGCGGTTGCTCGAACCCTCTCAGAAACTCGGGCGTCACGATCATCGCGTACTGATTGTCTTCGCACAGCGCCTTGAGGTGTGCGACTGCGGCGGCCTCCAGCCGGTCCCAGGGTCTGTCGGTGGCGGATTCAAGAGCATCATGAACCGCCTCGAAAATATGACGCACGCCCTCGCCATGGACGGCCAGCATCAAATCCTCCTTGGACTTGAAATGATAATAGATGGACCCGGGCAACATACCCACATCGGCAGCGATATCGCGAATGGACGTGCCCACGTACCCTTGCGCGGCGAACCGACGCGCTGCAGCGTCCAGAAGCTGACGGCGGCGGTTGTCGGGTCGGCTGTGCGTTGTCGGCTCCTCAGCCATGGCGGCTCCCCGAATACCCGCGCCCCATACGCCGGTCAGGGCAATACGATTCTGACCACCACACCATGGTCGCGCAAGGCGTGGCCATTGGGATAGCTGGACAAGGCAGTCCATACCGCATTGCGTCTGTGATCCATGGACACCATTCGCGTGTAGGAGACTGGCGACGGCAGTCGTATTACGTCAAAGGTTTCGCTGTCGAGATCAAGGCGATAGAGCGCATTGGCACCATTGCCATTGACCCAGACGGTGTTTGTCGGTCCATCGTAGCGGGCCGCGTAGGGGAATGTATCCGCGTCGGGAAGCAGGTATTCCCGCGAGGTTCCGCTCTGGATGTCGTAACGCAGCAGCGATCCATAACCCGACAGCGGAATCCACAACCGGTCATGATCATCGATATGCATGCGGTGCGGGCCACTGTCCGGACGCGGCAGCGGCCATTCCTTGACCTTCCCCGTGTCCGGGTCCAGAACGCCCATCAGGTTTTCCGCATATTTGGTGTACCACAACCGACCATCGCTGGAGAGGGCAATGCCATAGGGGCGCCCCTTTTCACCGCCCAGGCGGTAGAGTTTCACCGCTCCGGTTTCCGGGTCGAGGCTGGCCAGGCTGTTGTTGCCAAACTGGGACACCCAGATTCGCCCACTGGCGTCTTTCTGGACGAATCCCTCGCTGTCATAAGCAAAGGAATGAGTCAGGGCTCCGTCCCCGAAGCCGTCATAGATTTTGAAAGCGCCGCTGTTCGGCTCGAACACCCCGACCTGCCCCGTCAACTGCAGGGTAAACCACAACCGCCCTTCCCGGTCGAAGTTGAGGGTGTGCATACCGGCGTGGCGCACGGGAAGGGGGTATTCGGTTTGCGCCCCGGTTTCCGGATCAATGCGGATCAGGACGTCATTGATATAATCGCCGACCCACCCGGCGCCGGTTTCGGGCTCCACCGCCATGTCATGGGCCCAGCTTGCGGCATCCCCCACTGCGTATTCGAACACCTGAATATCGGTGACATAGGGCTTGCCCGTGGCAAACGGGTCGAGGGGAAGCGGGCTCTCGCCGAACCTGTTGGTGACGAGCCAGCGCGCCATCTCCGCCGTATCGAAGTTGACGATCACACTGTATATGTCGTTCTGCTCGCGCATCTGCTCGATGATGTCAACCCAACCCTGGAAATCGCGAGGCTGGCCGGCAATGGGAGAACCCATGTCGTGGCAGATGGTACAGCCGGTAATAAAGGTGAATTTCATGGGCTCCGCTGGCAGAGCGGCCAGCACCGCATTTCCGGCCAGGAGTTCAGGCGTCTCCCCGGCGCGGGCCAGCACTACCGGCTCCACAACCTCATCACCGCCGACCTCGACGGATCGGGTCGCCTCCTCGTATCCATAGCGCCGCACCTGCAACGTGTACGCACCTTCCAACAGATCGGGCAAAACATATTGGCCCTGCCCATTGGTCAGTACCGAAATCGCCATAGGACGCTCCTCGCTGCGAAGAGTGACATAGGCATTGACCACGGCCTGGCCCGCCTCGTCCACCACACGGCCACGCAGCTCAGCCGCCGCGGCCAAGGTCCATAACAAAATGAACGCTACGGAAAAAAGCCCCACATACAAACCACGACGCATTCCCGCATCTGCACAGCCCATCAGCCTCTCCCTGTCTACCGGACTTGTGTCTACCGGACTTGTGTCTACCGGACTTGTGTCTACCGGACTTGTCCGGCCCTGTTATCGTCCCTGCCCTGTTACGATTAAATAGCAATCGTTTGTTTGGTTCAACTATTATCTGAAGTCCGTCACCACGCCGCGGTGCCAACACTGGCGTCCAGAGGTGTCATTTTCAAACGGGTGGTGCGCCCTGCAGCTCAAGGCTGAGGCCGGAGATCGGGGCAAGCGGTTGAGAAGAGAATCCAGAATCCAGTTTTATCGGATTCTGAACCATACCCGCCTTCCCCTGCGCATCGGGCAGGCTGAACCCGCATTGTACGCGGGGTTCCCTAGGGGCCAGACCCTAACGACTCACAATGAAACACACCGTGGTGGTGGCGCTGCCCCCGATGTTGAGGGTTGCAACTCGCCGCGCACCGGCGACCTGATAGTCGCCGGCTTGCCCCGTGACCTGTTTCCAGGCATCCAGCATCATGCGAACGCCGGTTGCTCCGACCGGATGCCCGAGTCCGATCAGGCCCCCGCTCGGATTGATGGGAAGGCGGCCGGACATGGCGATGGTTCCATCCTCGATGGCTTTCCAGCTTTCCCCCGGCGGGGTGATTCCGAAGTGGTCGATCGCCATATATTCCGTGGTGGTAAAGCAGTCGTGTGTTTCGATGGCATCGAGATCATCGACCCCCTGCAGGCCGGCCCGCTTGAAGGCATCCGTAATGGCGCCCCGCACATGGGGAAACACGAAATCGCTGTCGGCACTGGCTTCCAGTTTGGGCGCAAGGGCAATATGGGTGGTACGGTGTCCCCAGCCCTCGATCACAGGGATGTCCTCCAGCACAAGCCCCCTGCGTTCCGCATATTCACGGGCTGTCCGGGCGTTGGCGAGAAACACGACCGCTGCCCCATCAGTGATCTGCCCGCAAT
>RFJA01000080.1 GCA_003695065.1 Alphaproteobacteria bacterium | reverse complement strand
GATGACACGCCAGCGGCGCCGCCAGCGCCGCGGCGCCGAGAACCAGAAGGATATTGGCGATGTTGGACCCGACCACGTTGCCGACCGCGATATCCGGTGCCCCGGCCAGCGCCGCCTCGATGCAGGTCACCAGCTCGGGCGCCGAGGTGCCGAATCCGACCAGAACCAGCCCGACCAGCAGCGGAGAAACATCCAGCCGCCGCGCCACCGCCACCGCCCCGCGCACCAGGCAGTCGCCGCCGACCAGCAGGAGGACGAGGCCGATCAGCACGTTGAGGATGTCCATGAGCATACCGGGCAATGGCCAGAACAAGATGGGCAAAGGGCACAATGAACAGCGCGTCGCGCCCACAACGGACAAGCGCCTGTCCTCCCCCCGTGGACGGCCGCGCAAGGCGTGCATAAATACCGGTAGCGGCGGACGATGTCACGGACCGGTGTGCCGGGCCCGTGGAACCGGGCTTGCGGGACCGGGAGCAAAGACATTGGAACGGAAAAGGACGGCCCGAACGGCCCCAAGGAGTGGCCTGCCGCCGCCGTCGTTGCGAGCCGCCGGCAAATGCGCCAGAAAAGACCCTGCAAAGGGCGGTAACGAGGGGAAAGAAGCCGAGACCGGAAAAAAAGAAGACGGGCATCGGCGCGCGGGCGTGGCGGAACCGGTAGACGCAACGGACTTAAAATCCGTTATCGCAGACGCGATGTGGGGGTTCGAGTCCCCCCGCCCGCACCATTCGTCGCCAGTGGAAGAGCAGCCAAAGTGGGCGGCGCGCGTCATTCTTGAGCTTAACGGCAGAGCGCACAGTGCGACCGGAATGTCCCCTATTTGGGGCACAGTGGTCGTAGCGGCGGCAAGGCCGGGACGGCAAGGTGTAGCCAAGAACGGACATAAGCTGGATGAAGTTTCTTCGCGGGTCCAGCCAAATGAAATTGGGTATCCTTCGGCTCAGCGTACAGCCTCAGAGGGAACGGAATCCTGTTCACTTCGGTCCCTTCAGCGAACGCAAAGCGATGAGACGAAGGCCGCGAAATACGAGCGGTGGTTAGTCTGGAAGACCAGCTTCACGAAGAATCGCCATTAGGCGATCGAGCGCCGCCGGGTTCCTATACGGCTGCCTCTTGGCATAGTCGGATAGGCGAAACGCGGGGTCGCTGGCGATGATCTCGTCTGCAACGTGCCGGGCCTGGTCATGGTCAGCCGTGAGTTTGTAATCGCTGCAAAGTACTAACCGTGCATCATTATTCTGCGGGTTGAGCCGCAGCGATTCTTTCGCCGCTGGAATCGAAAGCTCGACTTCTCCGCAATCCCGGTAGGCAACTGCAAGAATATCGATTAACCAGACTGGATAGACCTTCTCTAGCTGAAGGGCCGTCTTGACGCTTTTGACCGCTGACTTTGCATCGCCGCAATAATTGAGCACAAGTCCCAAGAGGCCGTGTGCCAGTGGGCAACTCGAACGAAGCTTGGCCCCCATGGAACACGTCGCAAGGGCTTCATCATATTTGCCATCGAGAAGCTGCAGGTATCCAAAGACAGCATGACCGATACCGTTGTTGTCCTCGTATTGCATGGCCTTCTTCGCCCAGGTGGCTGCCTGTTCCATGGATCCGGACGCAGGGTCCGTCCAATCAAAGAAAGCATCCATCCAATGTGTCACTGAAACATAGCTCGGACCCACCACCGAGTCTGGCTGAACACGGTAAAGCTGTTCGAACAAATTCCGCGCGGTCGCATTGTCATCTTTGTTGAGTTCATAAAAGTGGCTGGCGCCACGATAGTAATATTCCACCGCTTCGGGGCTTGTAAGTTTTCCAAACCAAATTCTATTTCTTTCGTTAGTTGCGAGTTTGATATTTAGTGATGAGATGACCTCTCTAGTGATTTCATCTTGAAGTAGAAAAATATCAACGAGAACGCGATCGTAGTGTTCAGCCAGTATGGTTTGCTTGGCATCGACATCGGTCAGCTGCACCGTGACCCGGACGCGATTGCCCGCTTGCTGTACGGTGCCCTCCAGGATGTAGCGAGCACCCAATTCGGCGCCCACCGATGGGGCGGACACGTCTTTCCCACGGTAAACATTGAGGGCGGGAGCATGGACCAGAAATAATCCGGAAAGCTGAGTCAGCGTCGCCGAGATCCCGAGTCTGATGCCATCTGCAATATAATCTTTGTCGGGATCGGCCCCCAAGCTCTTAAAAGGGACAATCGCGATGGACGGCCGCTCGGGAGGAGCGAATTCGAGCGCGGGTGAAGCGCGCGCCCTCGTGGGCGTCTCCGGCTTCGCCCTTTCGGTAGAAACTCGGTAGGCGCGAACCGGTCCCTCGATGTTCTTGAGCGTTTGCTCGCCCATGAACTCGAACGCTTGTGAGATTTTGCCCGCGACCTGATCGTAAACCGTTCCGCTGATGCAAATGCCGCCGGTATCGGCCAGGCCCTCCAGTCGGGACGCCACGTTTACGCCGTCGCCCAAGAGATCATCACCCTCGACCATGACGTCGCCCAGGTTGATGCCTATGCGAAAGCGCATGAGGCGATCCTCCGGTAGGTCGGCGTTGCTCTTTTCGAGGCTTTGTTGGATTTCGACGGCACAGCGCACCGCCTCCACCGGGCTGAAAAACTCGGCGATCACGCTATCGCCGGCAGAACCGAACACACGCCCGCTGTATCTGGTGACCAGCTCATCAATGATCTGGCGACGGGCCTTGAGCGTGCGGAGAGTCGCTTCCTCGTCCACACCCATGAGCCGGCTGTACCCGACCACGTCCGCGGCAAGAATAACCGCAAGCCTTCGCTGAACTCGTTCTTCCGTCATCCTACCGGCTCTCTGCCGGACGCACTTGTAGGAAAGGGATGTTACATTTGGGCAGAGGGCAAGTCTATCGATGTGGAATGACCCGTTTGGGTCACCTATGGACCTCTTGCGGCACCTTTTTGAAGGTCCGCTCTGTGGCGTGAAGCTGGCATAAATGACTAAGAACCGGGCATTCCCACCGAAGATTCGCCACGGACTACGTTATCGAGCATCTTGGCGCAGAGACTTTTTGTCCGATACGAACTCTGCAACTTTTGGCTGCTCTTTTTGCCATATATTGCGGTCTGCCTTGCTAAGATGCGAGTACATGGCATTCAATGGGTACGGACTTAAAGTCCATTATCGCAGACGCGATGTGGGGGTTCGAGTCCCCCCGCCCGCACCAGCTCCGGGTCACGGGGGGCGGCTTTCCAGAAAATGCGAAATCGAATGCAAAAGAATGCGGCGCGGGCGCGCAGCGCCACGACAAGCGTGTCCAAGCCTGCGATGGCCGCCATGGCCGGAAGGAGTGCCCGACTGAGGCCGCTCCATCCGGCTCCGCAGCGGCAAGAGGCGCGCGTGTGCGCCCTGTCTTCCCGGCCTCAGCCGCCGGATGACGTGCGACCGAAATAGGTGCTGAGATAGTCGAGTACCCGCTCCCGGTCCTGCGGCTCGAGCGGCTCCATCCCCTGTTCTTCAACCATCCACACCAGGGTTTCGTCCCAGGACGCCCGGTCGAGGCCCTGCTGCTTGACGATGGCCAGGGAATGGCACGCCTGGCACTGATAGAACACCTCCTCGCGGCCGGGACCGGGCGGCAGTCCCTGCCAGTCTTCCTCGTCGACGCCGAAATGGGTTGCCAGATAATTGAGCACCAGCCGCCGCGCCCACGGCTGCAACGGATGCATCCTGTTTTCTTCGACCATCCAGTCGAGAAGTTCGTCCCAATCTTCGCGCGACAGGCGCTGCTGGGTGAACTGCTTTAGGGAATGGCAGGCGGTGCAGTTGAAATAGACCGCCTCGCGTCCCGGGCCTTCGGGCAGACCGCCGTAATCCTCGCCCCCGGCGCCAGGTGCAGCCGCGTCTTTTCCGCCTCCGCCGGGGGCCGGGTCGGCCGCCGGCGCGGCCGGGGAGAAAGCACCCGGGCCGAGCGCCAGCACGGCTGCAATCCCCGCGGCCGCAAGAAACCGCCGTTCCAGCCTCAAGACGCGTACACCGAGATGCGGTGCATGGAATTGTTCATGTACCCTTTCGGGTTCCAGGCGATCGCAAACGGTTGCATGCGTCCCTGGTCATCGGTGGCCCGGGCCCAGATTTCGTAATAGCCCTTCTGCGGCAGGCGCACCGTCTGCGAGAACCGCTGCCAGGCGTACGGATTGGGCGGCGGATCGAGCTTGGCCTGAATCCAGGTGGCGCCGAAATCGATGGTCAGATCGACCCGCGTCACCACGTTGTCCCCGGCCCAGGCGTGGCCGCGGACCAGCACCTCGCGCTCGCCCTTGGGCAGGCGCAGACCGGTCTGGGGCGAGGTGATCAGCGATTTGACGATCATCGATTCGATCAACACCATTTCCTTGGGATCGACCTTGGTGCCGGGTGCCACCGGATGCGGCGGCAACCGGTACGCGGCACCGGTCATCTTGGGCCCGTCGTGGACCACGTCGCGAAGCTGCAGGCGATTGAACCACTTGTGCGAGAACGAGCCCGGCCACCCCGGAATGTGCAGCCGCAAAGGCGCGCCGTTCATGGGGTGGATCGCTTCTCCGTTCATGGCAAAGGCGATCATGTTGTTGGGATCCATCGCCTTGCGGATCGGCACGCCGCGGGAAATCGGCAATTTGCCGGGCTTGCCGGAAAGGTGCGTATCGGTTCCGTAATGGGCGGTGTAGATGGCTTCCTTCTTGACGCCGGCAGCCTTGAGCACATCGACCAGGCGCACGCCGGTCCACTCCGCGCATCCGACGGCGCCCACGGTCCACTGATTGCCTTTGGCCTTGGGATCGAAAAAGGCGCGACCGTTGCCGCCGCACTCGAGGCAGATCCGGCGGGTGATGACCTCGAAGCGGTTCCTGAGATCGGCGATTGAAAGCGTCAGCGGGTTTTCGACAAAGCCGTCGATGGTCAGCCGCCAGGTCTCGGGCGACATGTCCTCCGGCGGGATGCCGTTGTTGCGGATGAAG
>RFJA01000079.1 GCA_003695065.1 Alphaproteobacteria bacterium | reverse complement strand
GGATCGAAATCCTGATCGGTGGAGGTTAGGCGTCCGGTGTTGCTGCCGCCGTCGAGCGGATCGCCCTCTTCACCGGGATTGCGGCCCCAGGCGTGCGGCATGGAAATGCAACCCGCCTTGACGTCGGGGGCAGCTTCAACGACTCCGAGAATGGCGGCCCGTGCGGATTCGATCTCGATCACGTCCCCCGGTGCAAGCTCCCATCGCGCCATGTCGTCGGGGTTCATGAAGGCGGGGTTGTACCGCCATCTCCGCAACAGGGGTTCGTGATCATGCCAGCAGGAATTCAGGACATCGTTGAGCCGCCGGCTGATGAGCCGGAAGTCAAACCCGTCCGTTGCCGGCCGGGAAGCTGCAATCTCGTCCAGTTCTGCCATCATGACGTCATTGCCAAGATCTAGCCGCCCCTGCCAGTCATCGGGACGAGGCGCCACCCGCAGCGGGGGGCGCTCGAAGACGTGGCCCTGGCGCGCCTTTTCCCTGACTTCGGCGAAGGGCACCGGCGAACCCTTCAGCACCATCTCCCAGACCTCGTCCGCCGTGGGTTTGCGCGACATGTCGAGGGGGGTGGCCATTTCGGCCGCTTTTTCCTTGTCGAGTATGCTGAGCGGCGCCACCGACATTCTCCGACCCATGCGCTGACAAAGGCCGAAGAAGAATTCCCACTCCTCCATCACGTCCGATCCGGCGGGGGGATCGATCAGCGCCGGTGTGTATTGGGCGTAGGGCTTGGGATATCCCCAGCCGCTGCCCACCGAGGCCAGCATCTCCATGAGCGCGGTGGTCGAGGAGAACTCGAACGGCAGCTTAGGCGCGATGACATAATGAGCGAGTCTGCCGGTCGCCGACATCTGCGGGTCGATGCAAACCAGAAGCTCCAGCGACTTCATCGCTTCGAAAGCCTTCAACTGGTCGGGCCAGGCCAGCATCGGGTTGCCGCCCACCACGAACAGCGCTTTGACCTGGCCGGTGCCATCGAGCAGGATCTCGTCGGCGAGCGCGGCCGTTGGCAAGCCGGCCAGCGTGTCGGTCAGGTTCTTGACCCGCATTTTTTCGCCAAATCCCCAGGCGGGAAGGGGGCCGGGCGTGCCGGCGATGGCAGGCGGGCGCTCGATCAGCACACCGGGATTGGCGATCTGGTCGCCGGCGCGCAGCCAGTAGCCGCCGAGCGTGAGCAGAACCTTGCCAAGGTACTCGGTCAGGTTGCCGTGGCCCGACATATTGGGGCCGGTGCCGCAATTCAGCCCGCCCCTGGTGCCGGTGGCAAACAGCCGGGCCGCTTCGACGATCTGATCGGCCGGCACATGGGCACGGGCCGCCGCCACCTCCGGCGTAAAGGGATCGACAGCCGCGGCCAAACGGTCAAGATTGACGGTTTCACGCGCGACGAAATCCTTGTCGTAGAGCGCTTCGGCAAGAATCACCCGGATCATGGCGGCCATGATCGCGGGATCCTCACCCGGCCGACCCTGAAGATGAATGTCGGCGTGTCTTGCCACGTCGGTTTCGCGTGGGTCGATGACAATCAGCCGAAGCCCGCGCTTTTTCATCTGGTGGAGCCGGCGCGCCGGGTTGGGGCCGAGCCCGCCATTCATCGACACGATGGGGTTCGATCCCACCAGCATCAATGTGTCGCACTCGTCCACCGTGGGCAGCCCGGCGAGCCATGGTCCAAGAAGTGCGGTGGAGATCGCTTTGCCCGGTTGATCAATGGTGACCGAGGTGAACAGCATGGGCGATCCGATGGCGTCGAGAAACGCCTGGGTGAAGGCGGTGGCGGGAAAATTGTTGAAGCCATGGGTGCCAATATAGGCAGCGACCGAGCGCGGCCCATGCTCACGGACAAGCGTGTCCACCCTGGTGGCGATTTCGTCGATCGCCTTGTCGCTGGCGATGGGCGTGTAATCACCGTCGGGGCCGCGTTTCATGGAGGTCAGCAGGCGCGAGGCCAGGCTGTGGTAGGATCCCAGTTCCCGGCCCTTGATGCAGCTATAGCCGTGGTAGACCGGATTGTTCTTGTCGCCAACGATCTTGCCCGGTTTGCCGTCGTCGATTTCGACCAGCAGGCCGCACTGGGCGTGGCAGGCCCGACAAATCGTGTGCTCGGTCCGCGTCATGAGACCCGTCCTCTCTCGCATGCGCCATTTCCCACAGGCGAGTGTAGCCTTGGCCAAAAGCAAGGGTCCAGAGCACCCGGGCCCGGCCAGGCGATAACTATTAAAAGAGTCAGGCCGAAAGACCGGTCACGCCTCGGGTATCGGCAGCGCCAGGGTGTATTTGATTTCCGACATGGCGATCGAAGAGCGGATTTCCTGCACGCCGGGAATCTGCGAAAGATGGTGATAGAAGAACTTCTCGTACGACTCGATGTCGTGGGTGACAATCTTCAGGAGAAAATCGGTGTCGCCCAGGGTGACATAGCCCTCCAGAACCTCCGGGAAACCGCGGATCATGCTGGCGAAGTCGGAGACCCGGCTCTTGCCATGAGCCGACAGTTTCACATGGGCGAAGATCATGGTCTCAAGCCCGACCTTGCGCCGGTCCACAACAATCGCGCGCTGCCGGATCACGCCTTCCCTTTCAAGCCGGTTGATACGTCGCCAACACGGTGACTGGGAAAGCCCCACCTTTTCGGCAATGTCGGCCGCTGACAGGCTGCCGTCCTCCGACAGAACACGCAAGATCTTGCGATCAATGGCATCCATATGAACTTGCATGATTATTTCTCATAAAAAGATGCTATTGGGAAAAGTATGCACTGAAACCCGCGATCCTGCAAGTCATTGAACGCACTATGCAAGTCGTTTGGGTTAGCATGAAGACTTCAGGTGGTTTTGTTCAGGTTGTTTGTGGAGCCGGGGAGGCGCAGCCGTGACCGTCCAGACATCGCCGTTTTTCGCCGACCATGAGCAGGTCGTTTTTTTCAGCGACTCCGCAACCGGATTGCGCGCCATCATTGCCATTCACTCCACGGTGCTTGGCCCCGCGGCCGGCGGGTGCCGGATGTGGAACTACGCCGACGAACAGTCCGCCATTGATGATGTGCTGCGACTGTCACGGGGCATGAGCTACAAGAATGCCATGGCCGATCTGCCGCTGGGCGGTGGCAAGGCCGTTATCCTGGGGGATCCACGACGTCACAAGAGCGAGGCGCTGCTGGAGGCGTTCGGCAGGGCGGTGGACAGCCTGGCCGGGCGTTATGTCACGGCGGAGGATGTCGGTATCACGGTGGCGGACATGACGGTCGCTGCCCGGCGCACCCGGTATATCAGTGGTCTTGGCAAGACTGGCGCGTCAGTCGGGGGTGATCCATCGCCGAAAACGGCTCAGGGCGTTTTCGTTGGCCTTCAGGCTGCGGTTGCGGCCCGGCTCGACCGCTCGGACCTGGAAGGTCTCGGGGTTGCTGTCCAGGGGCTTGGCAATGTTGGCTATCACCTTTGTCGCAACCTTCATCAGGCCGGCGCCAGACTGGTGGTGGCCGATGTGGATGAAGGCCGGGTCGCGCGGGTGTGCGACGAATTCGGCGCCACCGGGGTATCGGTTGATGAAATCCTGTTTGCCGATGTGGATGTGCTCGCGCCCTGTGCGCTGGGGGGCGTTCTCAATGCCCGGACCATTCCGCAGATTCGGGCCTCCGTCGTCGCCGGGGCAGCCAACAACCAGTTGGCCGAGGATGCCGACGGCGCCCGCCTGCAGGCCCGCGGCATCCTGTATGCGCCCGACTACGTGATCAACGCAGGCGGCATCATCAGCGTGGCGGCGGAGTATCTGGGCGGCAAGAGCGAAAGCGATGTCGAGCGCGATATCACGCGCATTCATGATCGGCTGGTCGATCTGTTTGCCCGGGCCAAAAGCGAAGGCAAGCCGACCAATGTGGTCGCCGACGCCATGGCCGAGGAGCGGATGCGACGCGCTGCGGATAGGGCCGGACGGGTAAGGGCGGCCTGAGCCATGTCAGATCGGCAGCTTCGTGGTCAACTTGACGCACTTCAGGGCGAAGCTCGAATTGACGGTTGCAACGCCAGGCAAGTGCAACAAAACCTTTTTGAGGAACGCCTCGTATTGGGCAACGCTGCCTGTCACGATCCGCAGGACGTAATCGCTCTCCCCGCTCATGGAAAAACATTCGACAATTTCAGGGCATTCGAGTGTTGCCCGTTCGAACGCCTCCAGGGTTGCTTCGTCGTGCTGCTTGAGTCGGATATTGGCGTAGACGGTGATCGACAGCCCCAGGGCGTCGGGATTGAGGATGGTTGCCCGCTCGACGATTGCGCCCGACGCTTCCAGCTTCTTCAACCGACGCCAGCACGGCGTATGGGACAGCCCGACGCGGTCGGCCAGGTCCTGAACCGACAGGCCGGGCTCCGCCTGAACGGTGCGAAGAATTTTTATATCAATGCTATCCAAGAGAAAAATAATCCTCATTCAGGACACTGTGAGGAAATTTATCCTATTTTGGCCCTGACCGGCAACCGGCTTTGCAAACACGTCCTCAGGGCAGAGTGGTATAATGACTATTAACTGACCAGCGACCCTTTTTCGGGGCTTATCGGGGGCTTGAGCTGACCATGGGACACATGATTAGAAATGAACCATCATTGAGCCTGCACATTCCCCAGCCGAAATGTCGGCCCGGGGACCGGGTTGACTTCAGCACGCTTGATCTGCCGGCGGCCGGCGAGGCGCGACGGCCCGACGTCGACACCCATCCCGACGAAATGCATGACATGGCCTATGGCCTGATCCGGGTGCTCGACGACGAGGGACGGGCGGTCGGTCCCTGGGATCCCAAGCTGGATGGCCAGACCTTGCGCAAGGGCCTGCGCAACATGCTGCTAACCCGGATTTTTGATGACCGTATGTACCGCGCCCAGCGTCAGGGAAAGACGTCCTTCTATATGAAATGTACCGGCGAGGAAGCCATCAGTTGCGCCCAGTCTCTGGTACTGCATCACGACGACATGTGCTTCCCCACCTACCGGCAACAGGGCATGCTCATATCGCGGGGCTATCCCATCGTGGACATGATGAACCAGATCTACAACAATGCCCGCGATCCATTGAAGGGGCACCAGTTGCCAATCCTCTATTCGGCCCGGGACTATGGTTTCTTCACCATCTCCGGTAATCTCGGAACCCAGTTTCCCCAGGCGGTGGGCTGGGCCATGGCGTCGGCCTACAAGGGGGACAGCCGGATTGCCTCGGCCTATATCGGCGATGGTTCGACGGCGACCATGGATTTTCATCATGCGCTAACGTTCGCGGCGGTGTACCGGGCGCCGGTCCTTCTCAACATCGTCAATAACCAGTGGGCGATTTCGAGCTTTCAGGGGATTGCCGGCGGAGAGGCCACGACGTTTGCCGCCCGCGCCATCGGGTATGGCCTGCCGGCGCTCAGGGTCGATGGCAATGATTTTCTGGCGGTTCACGCGGCGACCGAATGGGCAGCGGAGCGTGCCCGCAGCAATCGCGGCGCGACGGTGATCGAATTCTATACCTATCGGGTGGCGGGGCACTCTACCAGCGACGACCCGAGCAAATACCGTCCCGCTGACGAGGCCGAGAAATGGCCGCTTGGCGACCCGATCGAGCGGCTGAAACAGCACCTCATCGTCCGCGGCGAATGGTCGCAGGAGGATCATCAGGCGCTAGAAGCGGAGCTGGATGCCGAGGTCCGGGCGGCTGCCAAGGAGGCCGAGAGCATCGGCACACTGGGCAAATCCATGCCCAGCCCCAAAGCCATCTTCGAACATGTCTTCAAGGAGCCCGATTGGCGCCATATCCGGCAGCGCCAGGAGGCGGGTATCTGACCATGGCGACCATGACGATGATTCAGGCGCTCAACTCCGCCATGGATGTGATGATGGAGCGTGACCCCAACGTGCTTGTGATGGGTGAGGACGTTGGTTATTTCGGCGGAGTGTTCCGGGTCACCGAGGGACTACAGAAGAAATATGGTCTGACCCGCTGTTTCGATACACCGATCGCCGAAGGCGGCATCGTGGCCACGGCCATTGGCATGGGTGCTTACGGCATCCGGCCGGTGGTCGAGATCCAGTTTGCCGACTATATCTTCCCGGCCTATGACCAACTGGTGTCGGAGGCGGCGCGTATTCGCTATCGTTCCGGTGGCGAATTCTGGTGTCCGATTACCGTGCGCTCTCCCTATGGCGGGGGCATCTTTGGTGGTCAGACCCATAGTCAGAGCCCGGAAGCCATCTTCGCTCATGTGTCGGGGCTGAAGACGGTCATTCCCTCCAATCCCTACGACGCAAAGGGTCTGCTGATTGCCAGTATCGAGGATGATGATCCGGTGATCTTTCTGGAGCCCAAACGGCTCTACAACGGGCCGTTCAACGGGCATCACGAAGAGGCGGTCGTCCCCTGGTCGCAGCATCCCATGAGCGAGGTGCCCGAAGACCATTACGTGGTGCCGTTGGGCAAGGCCAAGATTGTGCGCGAGGGCGGCGATGTGACCGTTCTGGCTTACGGTACCATGGTTCATGTGGCGCTGGCGGCAGTGGCCGAGTCCGGCATCGATGGTGAAGTCATCGACCTTCGCACCATCGTTCCCGTGGATATCGAGGCTATCGTCGCATCCGTTAAGAAAACCGGGCGTTGTGTCATTGTGCATGAGGCGACTCGAACGGCCGGTTTCGGTGCGGAATTGTCGGCGCTGGTGCAGGAAAACTGTTTCTACCACCTCGAAGCGCCCATCGAGCGGGTCACGGGCTACGACACACCCTATCCCCATGCGTTCGAGTGGGAGTACTTCGTCGGCCCGGCCCGGGTGATTGCGGCCTTAGAACGGGTGATGGAGGACTGACCCATGGGACGCTATGTGTTCAAATTGCCCGATGTCGGAGAGGGCACAGCCGAGGCGGAGATCGCCGCCTGGCACGTGAAGGTCGGCGACATGGTCGAAGAGGATCAGTTGATCGTCGATGTGATGACGGACAAGGCAACCGTCGAATTGACCTCGCCAGTGTCTGGCAAGGTCGTGGCCACCCACGGCGAGGCCGGGGCAATGGCGGCCGTGGGTGGCCCGCTGATCGAGTTTGAGGTGGAGGGCGAGGGCAATGTCGCTGACGGTGAAGAGCTGGTCGCCGAAGCGCCCGTGCAGGAAGCCGGGGTTGCCCCGGAGCCCGAGCCCGAAGTTGCAGCCAAAGCAAAGCCCGAACCCAAGCCTGAACCCGCGTCTTCACCAAAAGCGGTTGCTGCTGAGAGGCCGGCGATCGCCACCCGCAGGCCGGGTGACCGGCCCCTGGCGTCACCGGCGGTGCGTCGGCGCGCCTTTGAACTGGGGGTGCCGCTGCAGTTCGTTCCCGGCTCAGGACCGGGCGGGCGAATTACCCACGCTGACCTGGACGCCTATGTGGCGTCGGGCGGACAAACCGGTGCTGGCGCCCGCGCGCGCTATGCCGAGCGCAGTGGTGTGCGCGAGGAAAAGGTGATCGGTCTGCGCCGCAAGATTGCCGAGAAGATGCAGCAATCGAAACGCAACATTCCCCACTTTGCCTACGTGGAGGAGGTTGACGTGACCGAGCTTGAGGCACTCCGCCAGCATCTGAATGCCAATCGCGGGGACGATCAGCCAAAGCTGACCCTGTTGCCGTTCCTGATGCGTGCGGTGGTCCAGGCAGTGCCCGATTTTCCCCAGGTCAACGCCATCTTCGATGATGAGGCGGGCGTCGTGTACTATCACGAAGCGCTTCACATCGGCATCGCGACCCAGACCCCAAACGGCCTGATGGTCCCTGTGGTGCGTCATGCCGAAGCCCGCGATATCTGGGACTGTGCGGCGGAACTGGCCCGCGTCTCGGGCGCAGCTCGCGCCGGCAAGGCGACCCGGGAGGAATTGACGGGATCCACCATTACCATTACCAGCCTCGGTCCGCTGGGTGGGGTGGCGGCCACTCCGGTGATCAACCATCCCGAGGTGGCCATCATCGGCCCCAACCGGATCATCGAGCGTCCCGTGGTGCGCGACGGTCAGATCACCGTGCGCAAGATGATGAACCTATCGTCTTCGTTCGATCATCGGATCGTGGATGGGTACGATGCCGCCTCTTTCATTCAGCGGCTCAAGGGCTTGCTTGAGCATCCCGCGACCATTTTCATGGATTGACGATGAGCAATACGATCAACACCAAAGTCCTCGTTGTGGGCGGCGGGCCGGGTGGCTATGTGGCTGCGATCCGGGCCGGACAGCTTGGCCTCGACACCGTGCTTGTGGAAGGTGACCGGCTGGGCGGTACCTGCCTCATTCGCGGCTGTATCCCTTCGAAGGCGCTCATTCATGTGGCGGGCGAGTTTGAAGCGATGACCGCGGCGGCCGCCAAGGGCGGTAAGCACGGCGTGTCACTCGCCGCTGCCCCCGGGCTCGACATGGCAAAAACCGTAGCCTGGAAAGAAGGCGTCGTCGACAAGCTCAATCGCGGGGTCGCCACATTGTTGAAAAAGGCGAAGGTCAAGGTGATCAGCGGCTGGGCGACTTTTGCTGACGCCAAGACATGCAGCGTGGACGGTGCGGACGGGCCGGTAACGGTCAAGGCCGAGCATGTGATCCTGGCCAACGGTTCGGTGCCGGTGGAACTGCCCAACCTGCCATTTGGCGGGCCGGTGATTTCGTCGACCGAGGCGTTGTCCCTTAATGAACTGCCCAAGAAACTGGTGGTGGTGGGCGCGGGTTACATCGGCCTAGAACTTGGCATTGCCTTCAGGAAACTGGGGTCCAAGGTGACCGTGGTCGAGGCCATGGACAGCATTCTGCCGCTTTATGACAAGCAACTGGTCGCCCCGGTCAGGAACTGGTTGGAGGGGCATGGTGTCACGCTGCATCTTGGCGCCAAGGCCAAGGCGCTGAAACAGACGGCGAAGAAGACCGCCCTTGTCATCGAAACGGAAGATGGCGAGACCATGGATATCCCTGCTGACAAAATCCTTGTCACCGTGGGGCGCCGCCCCCGGACCGACGGCTGGGGGCTGGAGAACATGGCTGTCGACATGGATGGGCGGTTCATCAAGGTGGATGACCAGTGTCGCACGTCCATGAAGAACGTGTGGGCCATCGGCGACCTGGTGGGCGAGCCCATGCTGGCGCACAAGGCCTCTGCCCAGGGCGAAATGGTGGCAGAGATCATCGCCGGGAAGAAGCGCCGGTTTGATCCGGTGGCCATCGCGGCGGTCTGTTTCACCGAGCCTGAGGTGGTCACTGTCGGGTTGTCGCCGGACGAGGCCGGGGCGGTCCATGGCGAGATTGTAACCGCCCTGTTTCCGTTCCAGGCCAACGGTCGCGCGCTCAGCATGGATGCGGGAGACGACGGCGGCTTCGTGCGTGTGGTGGCGCGCAAGAGCGACCATCGGGTCCTCGGAATCCAGGCGGTGGGCCGCCACGTTTCGGAATTGTCGGGCGAGTTTGCCCACGCGCTGGAGATGGGCGCGCTGCTTGAGGACATTGCCGGGACGATCCACGTTCATCCCACGCTTGGCGAGGCGTTCCACGAGGCGGCGCTCAAGGCTCTGGGGCACGCGATCCATATCTGACCCACCTGTTTTGGGACAAGGCCTACCCTTCGCGGCGGGATGTTCGGGACGGAAATATCGGCTATGGTTAGGGTCATGAAACAGCACAATGCCGAATTGCAGGCGGGGGCGCGGGCCATTGATCACATTCGCGCCGCGGGCGGTGTGGTGTGGGACAATCACCTGTGTATGCCGCTGCGCTGTGAGGACAGTTTTCTGCCGGACCTGGAGCGGTGCCGGGTATCGGGTCTCGATGTGGTCTCGCTCAATGTGGGGTTTGGGGATCAGTCTATCGAGGAGCACATAAGGATCCTTGCCTACTTCCGGGCCTGGATCAGCCGCCACGCGGACAAATATGTTATTCCGCGGACGGTCGCAGACATCCGGGCGGCCAAGGCCGCGGGCAAGCTGTCGGTGGTTTTCGATATCGAAGGCATGCGCGCCGTTGACGAGGAACCGGCGCTGGTTCAGCTCTACTATGACCTTGGCGTCAAATGGATGCTGGTGGCCTACAACCGCAACAACAAGGCGGGTGGAGGCTGTCAGGATGACGACCAGGGGCTGACCGATCTGGGCCGGCGCATCATCGACGAGATGGAGCGGGTGGGCATGGTGGTGTGTTGCAGCCACACCGGCTACCGTACCGCGCGCGAGGTGCTTGAGTACGCCCGCAAGCCGGTTTTGTTTTCCCACTCCAATCCACGCGCACTGGTGGAGCATCCCCGCAATATTCCCGATGACCTCATGGATAGCTGTGCCGCCACTGGCGGCGTGGTGGGGATCAACGGGGTCGGGAAATTTCTGGGTGACATGAGCGCCAGTACCGACGCCATCGTCCGGCATCTGGACTATGCGGTGGAGCGCATCGGGGTTGATCATGTGGGGCTCAGTCTCGACTATTGCTTCGACGAGGCAGAGCTTGAGAACTATATCAAGGCCCATCCGGAACTGTTCCCGCCCGAACAGGGCTATACTTCCGGCTTTACCATCGCGCGGCCGGAACAATATCCCGAAATCACGGACGCATTGCTCGAACGCGGCTATGACGAGAAGGACGTGGCCAAAATCCTCGGCCTCAACTTCCTGCGCGTGGCCGAACAGGTGTGGCGCTAGGGAGCGGTTCGCCCGGTTTGCTAGAGCCCGCGCTCCTGGGGATGGGGAAAGGTGGTGCCGTCCCAGGCAGCCGGTCCCATGTAGAGAAGACTGAAAACCCGTTCCGCAAACAGCCACTGCCCGGCTGATTTGACGTAGCGGTCGTTGTAGACGCCGAAAAAATGATGCCGCGCGCCGTCCTGGTCCTCGACCACCTCCGATACATACCAGCGTCCCTCCGGCCAGCGTCCGTTTGGCCAGCGTCCTTTCGGGGTTTGACCGGGCGGCTGGTCATCGGTGGTCCACTCGATATGACCGGAGTGCAGCATGTGAGCCACAAACGGATAGCCCTGCATGGCCGCGACCCAGCCAGCCACGATGGTGGCTCGACCGTCCATCACCAGCTCTGAATCCGGATCCGTAACGTCGGGCAGGACCCAGCGGGCGTCTTCGGCCCAGGTGCCTGCCCATGCCTCGCGATCCCGACGGTGGATGGCATCCACATATCGTCCGATCAGATCGCGGATGGCCAGTTCGTCGCCAAGCCGCTCCAGGCTCACTGCTTGTTCATGATGTTCAGACATAGCGGATCGGATCGTCGCCATCCCAGTCTCGGGCAGCGTCGGCAATCACCTTGAAGATGGCCTCCACCTCTGGTGAGTACTCCATCACTTCGACCATGCAATTAAGCGCCGGTGAGGTATCAAAATAGGCAAAGCGGATCGAGTCCTTGACCCGACCCATGTTGGCGGCGGGGAAGCCCATGCTTTCGTAATGCGCTGCATCGGCGTCGATATCATGGGTCCACATGCACACGTGGTGAAACCCCGATTGCCCTGGTTTGACCAGATCCCGGTAACAATTCGGACCGTCGCCTGCTGGTTCCACCAGTTCGATCTGAACCGGCCCCGCCTGGGCGATGGCAAGCCGCATGGTGAGACTGGAGGGTTGGCCCCGGTAGGTGACATCGACAATGTCATCCTGGTGGTCAAGCACGAAGAACGGCCCGATGTTGCAGACGTCGATCCAGCGTCGCATGGCAACCTCCAGGTCGGGCACCACCCAGGCGTTCTGAAACACGGTGCGGTCTGTGGGCAACAGCATAAACAGTCACTCCCTTTGTTGCATGAAGTCATTCTGACCGGGGAAACCGACGCTGCACAGCTCCCATTTCGGTCAGATTTTGCGGGCCGCCTTGACCAGAGCGCGAAACAGCCGCAGGTGGCTCGGCAGGAAAAAAAGGAACTCGGGATGCCACTGAACACCGAGCACAAATCGCGCGGTGTTGTGCTCGATACCCTGCACTATACCCCACAGGTCCCGCGCGACCACAGACAGGTCCTTGCCCAACTCTTTGACTGACTGGTGGTGCAGTGCGTTGACCGTAACCGCCCGGCGCCGAATGATCCGGGCGAGGCGCGTCTCCGGTACGATTTCGACGCGCTTGCGGGGCAGCACGGTCCGCATCCTGGGGGCGTCGTGATAAACCTCCGCCACATCGCGGTGGATCGTGCCGCCCTCATGGACGTTGATCATCTGAGCCCCGCGACAGATGCCCAATACGGGCAATTCTTGCTTCGCTGCGTGATCGAGCACGGTCTGCTCCAGCCGGTCGCGCTCCGGGTCGATACGCACCGCTGGGTCGATCTCGTCGCCGTACAGGGTGGGGGTTATATCGTCTCCGCCGCCAATGATGAACCCGGCAAACGGGGTCAGGTCGGGCCTGTCTGGGGCGGTCAACCGTCGTGCCCGTCCGCCAGACAACAGAACCGCCAGGCGATTGCACCACCACATATAACGGCCGCCCCGGGCCGACGTCGTGACACCGATGAGGGGCCGATCGCTTAGGCCCATTCGGCCGCCTCCCGGGCCCAGCCCCAGCGGATTGGCCGGTCATGAAAGCTGCAAAACGCGCGCGCGGCGTCGTCCAGCCGCGCGGGGTCGTTGGCAAGCCGCTCGACCCTGAGCCAGCGCTGCCATTCCCGGGTAATACGCCAGTGCGGCTCGTCCACCCTGGAGTTGGGTAGCCGATAGTGGAAGGTGGGGCGGGGCTTGATCCTGGGTTCATCGAGGCGTCGCCGAACCCGATCTTCGTCAAGCGCCGCGAACAGGGGCAGCATGTCAAGCTCCCGATTGCGTGTTGCGTTGGCTTCAAGGTAGTCGTCGATCAACTGGGCGATGTCGGGCCAGTAGGACGGATCCACCACACGCCGGGCATAGGTGGTGGGGAAGGGGTCTATGAACGGTGTGAGTTGGCGGGTCAGGTCAAGGCCAATGTCTTCGCGCAACCAGGCGCTCAGGATCAGATAGGCCTTGAGATGGGCGGCAATATGGCGTGCCTCAAGGCTGGCTACTTCGGGGTTGAGGTGGCACCCATAAGCGGCAAACATACCGCTCGCCGTCCCTTGTGCTCCGTAGCCGCGAATGTCGCTGACCAGTGCATCAAGTGCCCCCAGCTCGCTGTAGGGAATGGGCGGTGCCACGATTTCCACCGGCGCGAACAGTTCGCCCAGGGCGCCGGCGGCATCGGCAACGGCGCGCTCAAATCCGCCGTCGCCCTTTGCGTGGGCGTACTGCAGATCAAGCTCAACCACGAAATCGCCAAACCGGGTGGAGGCAACTGTCACACGATAATCACTTTCGGGTTGGATGGTGCCGCCGAAGCGGCGGCTGACAAGCGGGGGTACGTCGCAGACCCTGAGGCCGGCGAATTCAATTTCGACCCCGACCCGGCGCACCTCGCCCTCGGGATTGAGACGCTCAGGCGGATCCAAATCAGGGGCTTGTACGGGGGCGTTCTCCATGATCATCTGAGACTACCATAATCGCGAACACAGTATAGGGGCATATGAATCCGCTATTGCGCAAAGCCGTGGAAAAGGTCCTTGGCGCAGCCGTCGTGCGTGCGACCATGCTTGGCGGCGGGTCGCTCGCCAGCGTCAGTCGGCTTGAGCTCGACGATGGTCGCATCATTGTGGCCAAACGCGGCGACAATCTGGCTGTCGAGGCTTGGATGCTCCGCTACCTGTCCAGCCGAACGGACTTGCCGGTCCCCGATGTTCTGTATCAGGACGACCACCTTCTTCTGATGGGCTGGATCGACGGAACGAGTGGCGGCCTTTCCGTTGGCGCCGAACGAGACCTTGCCGGCCGGGTGGCCCGGCTTCACGACATTGGGGAAGCGCTTTTCGGGCTTGAACGGGACACGGTCATTGGCCCGTTGGTTCAGCCCAATCCAGCGATGGACGCGTGGCCCGCGTTTTTCGCCGAGCACCGGCTGCTCCACATGGCGCGCCTTGCCATGGAGGCTGGTCATCTGCCGGTAGCTATTATGAGACGGATCGAAATGCTGGCAGAACGGATCGACCAGGAGCTGGATCACGGGCCTCGTCCCAGCCTGCTGCACGGGGATCTGTGGGGCGGAAATATCCTGTCCCGCGGTGACCGGGTGACCGGCCTCATTGACCCCGCGATCTACTATGGCGACGCAGAGATCGAACTGGCATTCATGACGCTGTTTCAGACCGTAGGGAGCGCGTTTTTCGAAGCATACCTGGCGCACCGTCCCCTTGCGCCCGGTTTTTTCGAGCGGCGTCGGCGGCTCTATCTTCTTTATCCGCTGCTCGTGCATACCCGGTTGTTTGGCGGTAGCTACGCCGCGCAGGCTGACAGGATCCTAAAGGATCTTGGCTACTAGGCCGTAACCATGGTTATGGTCGTGGGCGCCATCAGGTGATGCCCCACGACACCAGGACGCTCATGGACAATTGTCCCCGAGGCCGGAACCGCGTAAGCTTTCAGCCAGACACCCGCCCGGGCGTCGCAGGCAAGGGGGGCAGCATGTATGGTCTGATCTTTCTGTTTTTGTTTGTGGTCGTGCCGATCCTCTATGGCATTGCCGTTTACAACAAGCTGACTCGGCTCAAATATCAGGTGGAGGAAGGCTGGAGCGATATCGATGTTCAATTGCGCCGCCGCTATAACCTGATTCCCAATCTGGTGGAAACGGTAAAAGGCTATGTGGCCCACGAACGTCAGACCTTGGAAGAAGTCGTTCAGGCCCGCAACGCTGCCATGGCTAACGACGGCCCGCCCGAACAGCAGGCTGAGACCGAGAACATGTTGACCGGTGCGCTGCGCCATTTGTTTGCGCTTGCCGAGAGTTACCCGGACCTGAAGGCCAATCAGAACTTCCTGGCGCTGCAGAAGGACCTGTACGAGGTCGAGGATAAAATCCAGGCGGCGCGGCGCTATTACAACGGCACGGTGCGTGACAACAATACCTACGTCAGCCAGTTTCCAAGCAACATTATTGCGAAGCTGTTCAACTTCAAGACTGCCGAATTTTTCGAGATCGAGGAAGACGCGGTTCGCGCACCCGTGGCGGTGAAGTTCTGACGTTCATGCGCCTGCTGGTCCTTGCCATTGTCCTCGCTCTGACCGCCGGCGCGGTTCAGGCGGCGGAGCGGATTCTTGACTATGAATCCCGCATCCGGGTTGAGGCTGATGGTGCGCTGCTGGTTACCGAAGCGATCACGGTGAACGCGGAAGGCCGCAATATTCGTCGCGGCATCTACCGAGACTTCCCCACCGATTACCGGAGTGCCAACGGGGGGCGCGTGCGGGTCGGTTTCGAGCTTCTGAATGTGACCCGTAACGGTAAGCCCGAACCCCATCACATCGAACGGCGCAACAACGGAATCCGTATCTATGCGGGGACGCGCTCACGTCACGTTTCTCGGGGTGAGCATCGCTACGTTTTCACCTATCGCACTACCGGGCAGCTCGGGCATTTTGATGATGTGGACGAGCTCTATTGGAACGTCACCGGCAATGGCTGGACGTTTCCCATAGAACAGGTCCGCGCCATCGTCGAACTGCCTCGGGGTGCGGATCCGGTGGACATCGCGTTCTATACCGGTGCCCAGGGCGCGCAGGGACAGGATGCCACCGTCTACCGCAATGGTCCCGGGCATCTGGTGTTCGAGACCACACGTCCTTTGCGCGCCCGGGAAGGGTTGACGGTGGCTGTGTCCTGGCCCGCGGGTTTTGTGGAGCGTCCCGGTCCGTGGGACAGTTTTTGGCAGCGTGTTCTCGGTTATTTTAGGGGATCCGAGCTGATTGGCCGGGGCCTTGCGGGGCTTGCTATCGTGCTCGGTGTCTCGCTCCTGATCTGGCGCAAGGTGGGGCGGGACCCGGAAGGCGGGGCGATTTATCCCCGCTACACCCCGCCCCCCGGCTTTTCGCCGGCGGCAGCGCGGTTCGTCCACCGTATGGGCTTTGACCGCAAGGGCTTCGCAGCGGCGCTTGTGAGCCTGGCGGTCAAGGGCGCGATTCGGATCGAGGAAAGTCCGAGCGGCAGGTTCACGCTTCACAAGGTGGGCGAGGGCGAGAAGCTGTCGCCGGGCGAAAAGGCGATGCTCGGGGTGCTGTTCCCGCCAGGAGAAAAGAGCATCGTGATGGAGCAGGACAATCACAAAGTCTTCAGGCGCGCCATTGACGCGCTCGAAAACCGGTTGGTGGCGGACTTCGAGACGATCTATTTCCTGCGCAATCGTCTGTGGCTTGTTCCCGGTGTCGCGGCCTCTTTGCTGGTGGCGGTCTGGATTGCCCTTGGCCTGCCTGACCCGATGAACGCCCTGTTTATGACTGCATGGCTCGCGGGCTGGATCGGTGGAGGGTATGGTCTGGTATCGCGGCTTGGCGGGACCTGGGCGGCGGCGCGCAGCGGCCACCCTATGAATCTCGCGAAAGCGGTGATTGCGAGCGCCATTCTGCTACCTTTGTCCTTCGGTGTTCTGATGGCTCTCTACAGCATGCGGGACATGATGCCGATTCCGGTGATGATTATCATCGCGGCCCTATTCGGGATCAATGTCCTCTTCTACGAATTGATGAAACGTCCGACCCGCCTCGGGCGCAAGGTCAAGGATGCGCTTGAAGGGTTCAAGCTTTACCTGTCGGTGGCGGAAAGGGACCGGCTCAACCGCGCTCATGAACCCGACCGCACGCCAGCGCTTTTCGAGAAATATCTGCCCTACGCCATGGCGCTTGATGTGGAGACTGAGTGGGGCGCCAAGTTCAAGGATGTTCTGGCACAGGCCGCCGAGACCCGGGACTACCACCCCCGATGGTACGCAGGGTCCCGGGGTTTGTCGTCCGACTTTGGTCGTTTCGGATCGTCTCTGTCGGGAAGCCTGGCGGGGGCGGTGGTTGCCTCTTCCACAGCGCCCGGATCTTCGAGCGGCGCGGGTGGTGGCGGTTTTTCCGGCGGTGGCGGCGGCGGTGGCGGCTGGTAGGAGGCCCAAAGCTGTCCTGCGCCCAGATTTCATTTCAAAAAACCTGCACAAACCTGACTGAAATCAAAGCCCGTGGACGCCAACGGGGTTACCCATCGCCCACGGTACGGTCCAAAAATCGAAGAGGATAGGGTTATGATTTCAGTAAGAAAAGTTGCGACTGCCGCATGCGCTGTTGCCCTGCTCGCCGGCGCCACGCCGGTGATGGCCAAGGAGGCAGGCGACCTGCTGGTGCGGGCCCGCGCCATCGTTGTTGAGCCCGACGAGTCCGCCGACATCACGGTGATCGGCGGGGATGCCAGCATCGACACTTCGGTCATGCCGGAGCTCGACTTTACCTACTTCTTTACCGACAACATCGCGGCCGAGCTGATTCTGGCGGTCACACCTCATGATGTGACGGCGGTCGACACGACGCTTGGCGATGTGCCGGTCGGCGATACCACACTGCTGCCGCCGACCCTGACGCTGCAATACCATTTCATGCCGCGCCAGCAGATGAGCCCCTATGTGGGCGTGGGCGTCAACTACACCCATTTCTTTGATGTGGACGCGGCTGGCGGTACGGTGACGGATCTTGATCTCGATGACAGCTTCGGACTGGTGCTGCAGGCCGGTATTGATTTTGCGCTTGGCGACCGTTGGGTGGTCAATGCCGACGTCAAGAAAGTGTGGATCAATACCGACGCGTCGCTGAACGGCGGTGCGATCGAGGCCGATGTGGATATTGACCCCTGGATCTTCGGTCTGGGCGTCGGATATCGTTTCTGAAGTGATCCATCCTGCCAGTAATGGCGTAAGCAAATATGCGGCGCGCGGACGGAAACTCCCCCCGAACCCCCCGACCTCCGAATGCTCGACGCACCTGGCCGCAGGGCTGACACAATGCTTTCCGTGTTTAGGTCTGGCGGACAATATCCTCTCGCTTGCCGGAGTTCATTTGAACTCCGGCTTTTTTTGCTGCTATATCTTGTGTGAATTTTTCATGGAACCGCAAAAACTGCTTGTGCGATCAGGGCTCACCGACCTACACTTTCTTCAGGTCGACGATAATCCGTAAGAAAGTCCGCGTGGTGGCAAATCCATTGGCAGGATCTCCCGAACCGGTCCCTTTGAGGGAACACAGCCCCGCCGCGGTCCAGAATTCTGACAAACCGATTTTAAAGCGCCTCCTTCCCGAGGCGCTTTGTCGTTGGGGGGTGCTCGGGGCCGCTGCATCCCCGTTTGCCACGCCTGATGTTCCCGAACCCGAGCTTGCCGCAAAAGGGGGCGGGGGTGTTCGTCATCTGTGTAGAGGAGAGACCCATGGGTAAACGCGCTGCGCGCCGTGCACACGCCGCAGGTCACACTGGTCACAATGTCCATGCCCTGGATACCGCGCCCGGAGGCTGGGATCCGCTCGCCGCCGACAAACATCGTGACCAGCGCTATATCCGTCATGTTCGACCGCAAAGCGACAATCAGAGCCGGCTGATGGAGGCCATTGACAATCACAACGTGATCCTCGCGCTGGGGCCGGCGGGGACGGGCAAGACCTATCTTGCCGTGGCCAAGGCAGTCGAAGCGTTGGAAAGCGGTGCCGTGGCCCGGGTCGTCCTGTCGCGCCCGGCGGTGGAGGCCGGGGAAAGCCTCGGGTTTCTGCCTGGTGACGTGGAGGATAAGCTGGCGCCCTATCTGCGCCCGCTTTATGACGCGCTGTCGGACCGTCTCGGAGGCAAGCGCCTGAAGAGATTCCTGCTCGACGGAACCATCGAGATCGCCCCGGTGGCGTACATGCGAGGGCGCACGCTCAACAACGCTTTCATCGTCGTGGACGAAGCCCAGAATTGCACCTATGGCCAGATCAAGATGCTGCTCACCCGGCTTGGCTGGCACTCGACCATGGTCGTGACTGGCGACCCCGAGCAATCCGATCTGCTCCCCGGCATGTCGGGTTTGAGCGATATCACCAGGCGGCTCGAAGCGGTGCCCGAGGTGGCGGTGATCCATCTGGACGATCAGGATATCGTCCGGCATCCGCTGGTAGCGTCCATGCTCAGCGCGATCTAGCGGAGTTCGGTGCCTGAATGATCGGCTTGCGTCGGGCAACCCCCCTGGATCGTGCCATGCTCGAATACTGGGACACGAAGGCCCACGTCGCTTCTGCAACGGGCAGTGATGGCGGGTCCGACTGGGCGGTGGAACTCGGACGCGACGTTGACTGGTGCCAGTCGCTGATCGCTGAGGCCAACGGACGCCCGGTTGCCTTTGTTCGTATTATTGACCCGGCGCGCGAGGAGACACGCTACTGGGGCCATAAAGTCGAGCCGGGCTTTCGGGCCATCGACATTTGGATCGGCGAGGAAGCCGATCTTGGCCGCGGCTACGGAACCGAGATCATGCGACTGGTGATCGAGCGTTGTTTTGACAACCGCGTGGTCGTCGCCATTCTCATCGACCCTCTGGCGGCGAATGCGGCAGCCATCCGGTTTTATCAACGCCTGGGCTTCCAGTTTGTGGAGCGTCGCCGGTTTGGAAATGACGAATGCTGCGTCTACCGTCTAGACCGGGCTCGGTGGCAAGGGCAAGCCGTCAATCTGGTGCCAGGTGAGCACGGTCAGGACCAGAAGTGATGCCGTAACAGCTTTAAACAAGAGGGCCGGGGGCTGTTGGTGCGCCCGTACTGCATGCCACGTCACAGGGCTGCCCGGCGCCGACGCAAGCGTGGTTCTGGGCTGGTTAATCCCGGGCCGGGAAGCTGGCGGGCAAGGGCAGGGTCGTGGTGCTCTTGTTGCATTTGAGCACGAAACTGGTGTTGACCGAGCGCACCGCCGGGATTTGCATCAGAACGCCGCTCAGGAAGGTTTCATAGTCGGCCATGCTGGGAGCGACGACCCGCAACAGATAGTCATATTCGCCGCTGGTGGAAAAACATTCGAGCACGGAATCCTGGGACTGGATGGCGGCGGTGAATTGTTGGACCGTCTCGCTGTGATGATTTTCCAGTGACACATGGGCGAAGGCGGTCAGGTGCAATCCCACCTGTTCAGGGTCAAGAAGGGCGGCATAGCGGCGAATGATTCCTTCTTGTTCAAGGCGCCGGACGCGCCGCCAACAGGGTGAAGGCGATAATCCAACCTGTTGGGCCAGGTCCTGGTTCGACATTCGGGCGTTTTGCTGCAATGCCGTCAGGATCTTGACGTCCATGGGATCAAGTTCAGCCACGCTACCCTCCTCAAGCAAGAATCTTGCGCCAGTTGCGGTTCGGTCGTCACAGCAATCACTTTGTTTCCGTCTTATAAAAGGAGTTGCCCATGGATGAAAAGAGAAAGCGGTGACCAGACCGATTGACAGCACGATCTTTCCAGGGGTAATGAAACATCATGGCACGCGACCTTGAACGGATGGGAATGACCCGAATTATTTGCCCGGCCCTTGCGTAGGGTCGGGAAAGCGTTCGCCTGGTTATTCCGTCCATTCGTTGCAGTGAGGTGCGTGTCATGTCCACGCTGAATCCTTCAGACTCTCAATCCGTTTCTTCTCGTCGCTCGCCCACGGCCTGCTTTTCGGTGCGCGCCGCGGCCGACCCCGCCACCCTGTCGAGGGTGATCGAACATTTCGCCCTGTTGAATATTGTCCCGGAGACAGTAAAGGCGCGACGCTTCAACGGTGGTGCCCTGGTCATCGACCTGAAGGTGAAAGGGCTCGCTGGCGATCGGATCGACATCATCGCGCGCAAACTTCGTGCCATGGTTCTGGTCCATGGGGTGGCGGTCGAAGTCTTTGCCGCGGGCTGTGATCTCGACGACTATCGCGCGGCGCGGGTGAGCGCGGAAGCCGCCCTAACTGCCTGACGGACCGATCATCCTTCTCGTACTTCGGGGGGCGTGCTACACTTGGCCCGGTGGTGCGAACAAAAGGGGGTGCCATGACGGAGCTTGTGCTGGCAGCGGTCGTCTTTCTGTTTCTGCATGCGTTGAGTTCGACTCCGATCCGGGCGCTGGCGGTGGGCGCGGTGGGAGAAATGGTGTATCGTGGCCTGTTCTCCGCCTTGTCCATTGCCGCCATTGTCTGGCTGGCCCATGCCTATAATACGGCGCCAACGGGCGGCATATTGTGGGCCGTTGGCGATTGGGGGCGCCATGTGGCAGCCGTGTTGATGGCGCTGGCGGCGTTTTTCGTGGTGAGCGGACTGACCACACCAAATCCGACGAGTGTGGGTTTCGAGGGGGCTCTTGACAGTGCCGAGC
>RFJA01000078.1 GCA_003695065.1 Alphaproteobacteria bacterium | reverse complement strand
TGTAGAGGCTCGGGGCCGAAGACCAGCGCCCGACTCACCGGCGCAGGCGAATCAGTCTTCGCCGCTGCCCGGTGGTACCTCCGACTGGATACCGCACACCGCCATGCGCCGGCGCATCGCCGCACACATGGTGGACAGCCTGATGAAAACGGCGCCTCACGTCACCAGCGTGTTCGAAGCCGACTTCAGCCGCATCATCGCCCACCGCAACCGGCACAAGGCGGACTTCGAAAAGCGCGGCGTGAAGCTCACCTTTACCGCCTATTTCGTGGCCGCCCTCGCCGAAGCGGCCCGCGCCGTGCCGGCGGTCAACAGCCGGTTCCACGAGGACGGGATCGAGCAGTTCCACGACGTCAATGTGGGCATCGGCACGGCACTGGGCGATCAGGGTCTGATCGTGCCGGTGATCCACAAGGCCCAGTCGCTCAGTCTGTTCGGTATTGCCGAACGCCTGCAGGAACTGACCAACAGGGCGCGCGCCGGCAAGCTCGAACCCGCCGACGTCAAGGGCGGCACCATCACCATCTCGAACCATGGCGTTTCCGGCAGCCTGGTGGCAACGCCAATCATCATCAATCAGCCCCAGTCGGCGATTCTCGGCATTGGCACGCTGGAAAAGCGGCTGTGTGTGATCGAGGTGGATGGGCACGACACCATCCAGATCCGGCCCAGGGCGTTTGTCACACTGACAATCGACCACCGGGTACTGGACGGCTTCCAGACCAACACTTGCCTGGCCAGGCTGGTGGAAGTGATCGAGAACTGGCCTGAGGATCGGTTGTAGTCACGGAACCCGCACCGCGACATGGATCTCTTGAACCGCCGGAGCAGTCATGCCAGCATGGACCCGGCATGAGCGAGTTTCTGGCGATTGACTTCGAGACGGCCAACAACCGGCGCGACAGCGCCTGCGCCATTGGTCTGGTGCGGGTTTCCGATGGCCGGATCGTGGCTGAATCCCATCACCTGATCCGCCCGCCCACGCCGGAATTTCGCTTTACCCATATCCACGGCATTACCTGGACCGCGGTGGCCGACAAACCCGACTTTTTCGAGGTCTGGGACAGCATCGGGACGCTCTTTGAAGGCGTTGACTTCATCTCCGCCCACAACGCGCGGTTCGACAAGGGCGTGCTGGAAGCCTGTTGCGATCGCTTCGGGCTTGGCCCGCCACGAACGCCCTATCTGTGCACCGTGGAGCTGGCGCGCCGCCTGTGGAACCTGCGCCCGACGAAGCTGCCCGACGTCTGCCGGTTCCTCGGTATCCCGCTGGATCACCATCGCGCAGATTCCGACTCCCGGGCCTGTGCAGAAATCGTCCTCGCCGCCGAGGCGGATAGCTGGCGCTATGCCGGGCAATCCTGAAACCGAGCTTAATTGTTCTGAAGACGACCAGAGCCAGGTGGTCCGGTTTCTGGCGCGCCCCGGTGTGCTTGGCGAAGCGGTGGAGGAAGTCCGCACCACCCATGTGTCACGACTGTTTTTCACCGCCACCCGGGTGTTCAAGCTCAAGCGGGCCATTCGACTGCCGTTTCTCGATTTCGCCACGCCGTCGCTCCGGCGCGCGGCAGCCGAGCGGGAAGTCATGCTTAATCGCCGTACCGCGCCCGACATCTATCTGGCGGTCCGTGCCGTTACCCGGGAACCTGAAGGCCACCTTGCCCTCGACGGGACCGGCATGGCGGTTGACTGGCTGGTGGAAATGCGCCGCTTCGACGACCGCCTTCTCGCCAACCGGCTGGCCGAAAGCGGACGTTTCGGGCCTGACGAGGCACGGGCACTCGGCGAGCTTATGATCGACTTTCACCAGCGCATCGAAAAACGCCCCGACAAGGGTGGGCACCGGGCCATGACCAAGGCCATACAGGATCTGGCGAGCGCATTGACCGGCGCCGCTGACCGGTCGCTTGCCGTGTTTGCGGAGGAACTGGTGCCGCCCCTCCTGCGCCTGTGTGAACGCCATCGCCAGCTTCTTGAAGACCGACGCAGCAGGGGCATGGTCCGCCAATGTCACGGTGACATGCACCTCGGCAACCTCTGCCTGATCGACGGTCAGCTTACCGCGTTCGATTGCATTGAGTTCAATGACGACATTGCCTGCGTGGACGTGCTGTATGATCTTGCCTTTCCAGTCATGGATCTCGTACGGTTCGGCCATCGGCGCGCCGCTCAGACCGTATTCAACCGCTATATGGTGGCAACGCGGGATTATGGCGGGCTCTCACTGATGCCGCTGTTTCTGGCAGGCCGGGCGCTGGTGCGCACCATGGCCGAAGGACTTGCCGGACAGATCGAAGGGGCGCGCGCCTATGCCACACTCGGCGAGAAACTCGTCGACCCGCCACGCCCCCGGCTGATTGCCATCGGGGGACTGTCGGGGTCCGGCAAGTCCAGTGTCGCCTACCACCTCGCCCTGACGCTCGCACCCGGCCCCGGAGCCGTGGTGCTGCGCAGCGACGAGATTCGCAAGCGCATGTTCGACGTGGCGCCGGAAAAACGCCTGCCCACCGCGGCCTACAGCCGGGAAGCAAGCCGCACCATGTATGTCCGGATGATGGCGGACGCCTACCAGGCGCTTGTGGCAGGTTGGCCGGTGGTGGCGGACGCCACCTTCATGGCCCCTGGGGATCGTGCCGCCATCGAGACCGTGGCGCAGGACGCGGGCGCGGCGTTCACCGGATTGTGGCTCGATGCTCCGGGCGAGGTCCTCATGACCCGGGTCGCCGGGCGCACCGACGACGCGTCGGACGCCGATGCTACGGTGGTGGCACGCCAGCTTGAGGCAGATGTAGGGGAGATTACATGGTCCCGGATCGATGCGTCGGGCGACGTCGAGACCGTTGTCGCCGCTGCACTGAGCGCGCTATAACAGCGGCGACAATCTGGGGTGAACATCATGAAAGTTGCAGTGTTACAGACCAACGGTGGCGGCCCCAAGCCGGAAAATGTCGACGCCGCCTTCGCGTTGATGGAACGGGTTGTTGCCGACGAAGCGCCGGATTTCATCGCTCTTCCGGAGAATTTCCCCCTGTACACCACCGACGCCGGCGTGATGGCGGACCATGCCGAACCCATGCCCGGCGGCCCGACCTACGAACGGCTGCGGTCGTTCGCCCGGGACAAGGGCGTCGTGCTCCACGCCGGCAGCATGAGCGAAAGGGCCAATGGCAAGCCATTCAACACCACCGTGGTCTTCGACCAGACCGGGAAGGAAATCGCACGCTATCGAAAAATTCACCGCTTCGACATCACCGCGCCCGACGGGACCGAGTATTTCGAGTCGCACGTGGTCGGCGCCGGCCGGAAGGTGGTCACCTATGAAAACCGCGGCCTTACCTTCGGTTGCGCCATCTGTTTCGATCTGCGCTTCGGAGAACTGTTTTTCCGGCTTTCGCAAGCCGGGGCCGACGTGATCGTCATCCCCAGTGCCTTTACCTACGCCACCGGCAGGGCACACTGGGAGACCCTGATCCGGGCCCGTGCCATCGAGTTTCAATGCTATATGCTGGCCCCCAACCAGACCGGTACCTTTGACGACGGCAAGAAGAGAAACTGGGGCCACTCCATGATCGTCGATCCCTGGGGCGAGGTTCTGGCCAGCCTTGACGAGCACCCCGGCTATATCACCGCCACCATCGACAAAAGCAAGGTGGACAAGGTCCGCACCCGCATCCCTGTGAACAGCTTGAGAGTATTGTGATGGTCCCGAACCGCCCGGAGATCAGGAGATATTTCGAGGACTTGCAGGTGGGCGAGAAGAGCGTCTCTTCACCACTCACCGTGACCGAGGCGGAAATGCTCGAGTTCGCCCGCAAGTACGACCCGCAGTGGTTCCATGCCGACCCCGAAGCCGCCAGGGAGTCCAACTTCAGGGGATTGATTGCCAGTGGTATCTACACCGCCGCCCTGTGGCGCCAGATGGACCACGAAATCAACGGTGACGTGGCGTTCATCTGCGGATTCGGCTGGGACGAAGTGCGCTGGCCGGTCCCCGTGCGCCCCGGTGACGTGCTGCGGGCCACTTCCGAGGTGCTGGACAAACGCCCCTCAGAAAGCAAACCCGATCGGGGTCACGCCACTTTCCTCTACCAGGTTCTCAATCAAAATGACGAGGTGGTGCTGTCCTTCCGCAGCCTCAATCTGGTCAGCCGGCGGCCAGAAACAGTCATAGCTGATTGAAACCGGATAAAGTGACGGTTATTATTTCGCCCGAATAATGGCGTTCAGACAGGGAGAGACCTCAATGGGACGGGTATCGGGCAAAGTGGCAATCGTGACGGGTGCTGCGTCGGGACTTGGTGAAGCCGACGCCCGCCTCTTGGCGCGGGAAGGCGCCGCCGTTGTCCTGACAGACATCAATCAGGAACGCGGCGAAGCGGTCGCACGGGACATCGCCGAGACCACGGGCAGCGAGGCCCTGTTTTTGCACCAGGACGTATCTTCCGAAGATCGGTGGAAAAGCGTCATCGACGCGGTGATGGAGCGCTTCGGGCGCCTTGACGTGCTCGTCAACAATGCCGGTGTGGTCATCGTGGCAACGCCCGAGGAAACCACACTCGAACAGTTCCGCTTCGCCAACCGGGTCATGTCGGAGGGCGTGTTCCTTGGGTGCAAATACGCGATCCCGGCGATGCGCGCGTCCGGCGGCGGGTCGATCATCAACATGTCATCGGTGGCCTCGCACCTTGGCTATCCGGTGTTTTTCGCCTACTCCGCGGCCAAGGGTGCGGTCAGGGCGATGACCAAGTCGATCGCCGTTCACTGCCAGATGAAGGGCGATAACATCCGCTGCAACTCGATCCATGCCGGCGCCATTGAAACGCCGATGATTGCCCAGGCCAACCAGGAAATGGGGATCGACCCGGCCGAGGCCAACGCGGGCCCCGTCGGCGTCGGCGCGCCCGAGGATGTGGCGAATATGGTGCTCTATCTGGCTTCCGACGAATCGCGCTTTGTCAACGGTGCCGAACTGGTGATCGACAACGCCCTGACGGTGCAGTGACGATTATTCGTCGGGCGCGATGGTCACTTGCAGACCATCAAGGTCGTCGGTGAATTCAATCTGGCAGCTCAGCCGGGAATTATCCTTGAACGACTCCAGCTCTTCCAGGAGCTCCCGTTCATCCTCTTCCCGGGCCGGCAGTTTGTCCATCCACTCTTCGTCCACGTAAACGTGGCAGGTGGCGCAAGAGCAGCACCCGCCACAGATGGCTGCAACCTCGAAATCGTTGTCGCGGAGAATTTCCATCACGGAAATGCCGCGTTCACCCTCAACTTCTGAGGTCTCGCCTTCGCGGGTGGTCACAATCAGCTTTGCCATGAGTACGCTCGTTCCTATATTGGTCTGCTCTGGGTACTAGGTGGTCAGGAATTCTTTCAAGGGAACCTCGGGGTCGGCGAGCCGAGCCGGATCCACCTTGCTTTTTGCCTCAATCAGTTTCTTGGCGGGCAGAAAGTCCCGCATGTTGTTGATGACGTTAATAGCGGCGATCGCACCGTCACGCAAATAGACAACGGAGAATTTGCGCGACTCCATGTCGCCGCGCACCACGATCTCGTCATCGGGTTCCCACAGGCCGGCGATCTGAAGCTTGAGATCATACTGATCGGACCAGAACCATGGAACCTCATTGTATGCTTCCAGATGCCCGAGCATGGCAAGAGCGGCGGCCATGGCCTGGGACATGGCGTTCTGGACCGACTCCAGCCGGATATTGCGGCCAAGGATGGCATTGGGGTGATTGGTCACGTCGCCGGCCGCGAAAATATCGGGATCTTCGGTTCGGCCGTATTCATCCACGACGATACCATTGTCCACCTTGAGGCCGATTTCCTGCGCCAGTTCCACATTGGGCACGATGCCGATCCCAACCACGGCAAGGTCTCCGGGAACCGCGCTGCCATCGGTCAGCCGCAATTGCTCGAAGCGCCCATCACCCTCGAATGCCGTCAGGCCGGTTCCAAGGCGCAGATCAACGCCGGCCTCGCGGTGTACCTTTTCATAGAACGCCGAAACCTGCGGCGCCACCACCCGTGCCATTACCCGGTCGAGCGCCTCGACCACCGTGACCTCGTGCCCCAGCTTGCGGGCCACTGCCGCCACTTCAAGGCCGATATAACCAGCGCCGACAATGGCCAGCCGCGCGCCCGGTTTCATGGCTGCGCGAATACCCTCCACATCGGCAATGTCACGCAGGTAATGAATACCCGACAGCTCGGCACCCGGCACAGTCAGCTTGCGCACCCGGGATCCGGTGGCAAGCAGCAGCTTGTCATAGCCAATGGACTCCCCATTGTCGAGATTGACGGTTCTTGCCTGACGGTCGATGGCCACCACGCGACGGCCCAGCCGCAGCTCAATGTTCTTGTTGTCATAAAAGTCCGGCTTCTTGAGGAACGTCTTTTCCACCGGCAGTTCCCCGGCAAGAAACGCCTTTGACAGGGGCGGACGCTCGTAGGGCACGTAGTTTTCCTCGCCAATCAGGACGATCCGCCCTTCGAACCCTTTGGATCGCAGCGTCGCCGCTGCCTGGCCACCGGCCTGGCCCGCACCGACAATGATAAAAGTGTCCGTCATGATACCGACAGCCTTTGCAAATCGCGTCCGCCCGTGTATTATAAAAAAGTCAGGCCTGACTGTTTTTTTATAATCTTTGCTGGATCGTTTATAATCAAGAGCCAACGCCTAGATAACTGTGCAAAAGGGTAGGTTCAACTGGTTTTTCCCGATCGCTACCCTGCGCCCAAATAGCTGACGATCGGGCATGTGCCGGAGGGTGCAGCGGAACATTCGGACGATGAAAAGAAAATAGAGAGGACAATCATGGACTTAGGACTTAAGGGAAAAAAAGCCATTGTCACCGGCGCAACCAAGGGCATCGGTCGGCGAATCGTTGATCTTCTGGCCGATGAAGGGGTCGATATCGCATTGTGCGCGCGCGACGAAGGCGAGGTTCAGGACGCGGTGAAGGCGCTTTCGGCGAAAGGCGTCAAGGCCACCGGACGCGCCGTCAACGTGAAGAAAAAGGAAGACTACGAAAAGTGGCTGTCAGACGCTGCCGAAGAGCTTGGTGGCTGTGACATCTTTGTTCCCAACGTCAGTGCCGGCGGCGGCATGGACAGCGAAAAGAACTGGTGGAACAATTTCGAAATCGATGTTCTGGGTACGGTACGCGGATGCGAAACCCTGATGCCGCACCTGAAGAAATCGGGCAGCGGCTCGATCATCGTGGTCTCCAGCACCAACGCCCTGGAGTTCTTCATCGGCCCAATGGCCTACAACGCCATGAAGGCGGCCCTGATCAACTACACCAAGCAACTGAGCCAGACGGTTGCGAGAAAAGGCGTACGAGTGAATGCCATCTGCCCGGGGCCGGTCTATTTCGAAGGCGGCGCCTGGGAGATGATCAAAGGCGCCATGCCCGACCTCTACAATGACGCCATCGCGAAGATTCCGCGGGGTGAAATGGCTTCGCCGGAGGAAATCGCCAATGTGGTGGCCTTTCTTGCCAGCCCGGCGTCGAGCGCCAT
>RFJA01000077.1 GCA_003695065.1 Alphaproteobacteria bacterium | reverse complement strand
GTGCTGGGCGAAATAGCCCACGTTCAATCCGGGCGCACGGGTCTCGCGGCCGCTTTCAAGGTCGAGGCGTCGGGTAATGAGCCTGGCGAAGGTGGATTTTCCATTACCGTTGCGGCCGAGAAGGGCGATCCGGTCCTCCGGATCAATCCGGCAAGTGACGCCCTTCAGTACCGGACGACCGGGCATATAGCCAACCGACCCGTTCTCGATCGCGATCAGCGGTGGCGCGAGCTTGTCGGGCGCCGAAAAAGAGAAACGGGGTGTCTGTTCCTGGGATACCGGCACAACCGGTTGCAATTTAGCCAGCGCCTTCAGGCGGCTCTGGGCCTGGCGTGCCTTGGTTGCCTTGGCGCGAAAGCGATCAACGAAAGCCTGCATATGGGCCCGCTGCTGTTCGATCTTGCGTGCTGTGGCGGCCTCCTGCTCAAGGCGTAGCCGGCGGGTCTCCTCGAAGCTGTCATACGGGCCTGTGTAATAGGTGAGCTTGCGCCCGGTAAGATGCAGGATGCCATCCACAGCCCGGTTGAGAAGGTCGCGGTCGTGACTGATGACGATGACGCTATGGGGATAGCGTTTGAGAAAGCTTTCGAGCCACAACGTGCCTTCCAGGTCGAGATAATTGGTCGGCTCGTCCAGCAGCAGCAGGTCGGGTTCGGCAAAAAGGACGGACGCCAGCGCCACACGCATTCGCCAGCCACCCGAAAATTCGCGGCAGGGTCGGGATTGCTCCTCAGGTGAAAACCCGAGACCAGACAGGATTCGCCCGGCCCGTGCCTCAGCATTGTGAGCACCAAGGGCGGCCAGCCGGTTCTGGATATCGGCAATCCGCTGCGGGTCGGTGGCCCGCGCCGCCTTGGCGGTGAGTGACGCAAGTTCGGTGTGCGCCGCCAGGACGGTTTCAATCAGGCTTGCCTCCCCCGCGGGTGCCTCCTGGGCGACCGCGCCAATCCGTGCCTTGTCCGGCACTGACAGGCGGCCAGCCTCCGGACTGATTTCTCCGGTGATCAGCCGGAACAGCGTGGACTTTCCAGCACCGTTGCGCCCCACCAGCCCGACCTTGCGCCCCGCCGGAATGGTAAAGGACGCATCCTCGAACAACACACGTCCAGCAATCCGGTAGGTGAGGTGGGACGCGGTCAACATCGGCTCAATACTCGGATGTTGCGGGAAACCATTGAACTCTCTATAACCCCCCGCGAACGGTTATCTCTCTTGTTGAAAGGACTCTTGAAGACCATGGCTACAGAACGGACACTTTCCATCATCAAACCGGATGCAACCGCACGGAACCTGACCGGCGCCATCAACAAGATGCTTGAAGAAGCCGGCCTGCGGATCGTCGCCCAGAAGCGCGTCAAACTCACCCGCGAACAGGCCGAAGGCTTTTATGCGGTACACAAGGAGCGGCCCTTTTTCAACGACCTTTGCGAATTCATGACTTCCGGCCCGGTGGTGATACAGGTGCTCGAAGGCGAGAACGCCATTAAGCGCAACCGCGAAGTGATGGGGGCCACCAATCCGGCGGAAGCGGAAGAGGGGACCATCCGCAAGACCTTTGCCGAAAATATCGAGCGCAATTCGGTCCACGGGTCGGATTCGCCCGAAAACGCCGCAATCGAGATTGCCTACTTCTTTTCCAGTATCGAAATCGTCGGCTGATCGCTTATATTCGGCTATTCGGCGAGGTCCGTTTCGACGCGGACCTCGCCATGAAGCGTCCGGTGAACCGGGCACTTGTCGGCAATTTCCATGAGGCGCGCCCGTTGAGCGTCGGTCAGATCGCCTTCGATGGCAATGGTGCGTCGGATCAGGTCGATCTTGCCTTCCCGGGTCTCACATTCCGCGCAATCCTCGGCATGGATTTTGTCGTGGGACAGGGTCACGGTGACTCGGTCGAGATCGAGCTTTCTGTGGTCCGCGTACATCCGCAACGTCATGGAGGTGCAGGCGCCAAGCCCCGCTAGTAAGAACTCGTAAGGCGATGGGCCGGTGTTGGTGCCGCCCAGTTCCGCGGGTTCATCAGCGTTCAGGGAATGGCCGTCGGCATTGATGATTTGGGCGAACTTGCCGGTCCCTGCCTCTCGTACCACCACTTCTCCGGGCCCAGCCTTTGGTAACTCCAGTGGTTGTTCCTTCAGGTACCGGGTCGCCCAGGCGGCGAGAACCTCGGCCACATAGACCGCGTCCTCCCGCCGGCTGAGCAAATGGTCAGCATCATCGAGCGAGATGAAGCTCTTGGGGTGCCTGGCGGCAGTGAAGATTTCCGCGGCATTGTCGATACCCACGATCTGGTCACGCGGCGCATGAAAAACAAGCAGCGCCTTGCCCAGATTCCGAATCTTGGGGCCAAGCGACTGACGGCGCAGGTCGTCGACGAACTGCCGGGTAATCGGAAACGACTTGCCGGCAATCTCGACGGTGATCTGGCCATGCTCGCGCAATTCGTCCTCACGCCCCCGGAACAGGTGGGTGATGTGCCCCGGATCGGCCGGCGCATTGATGGTGGCAACGCCGACGGCTTCCGGAATCTTCTCGGCAGCCGCCAGGACCGCCGCGCCGCCGAGACTATGGCCGACCAGGATGGCGGGCGCCTCGAACCGGTCGCGTAGATGGTCGGCGGCGGCAACGAGATCGTCCACATTCGACGAAAAGTCGGTGTTGGCAAATTCCCCTTCGCTATGACCAAGGCCGGTAAAATCGAATCGCAGCACTGAAAAACCGCGTCTGGTGAGGGCTTCGGCCACACGGCGCGCCGCAAAAATATCCTTGGTACAGGTGAAGCAGTGGGCGAACAACACGTAGCCACGCGGTTTTCCGGGCGGTGTGTCCAGCCGTCCGGCGAGCGTCTGCCCCTGTGCACCTTCAAACACAACCTTCTGTCCCGATGGCGCCATGGGCCTTGACCTCCTGTTTGATCGCCGGATCATTATGAGAGCAATCATATGAGGGAACCATGCCCCAACACAACGAGATCAACCGGCAAGGCGGCCCGCTCTGCGGATTTCGGGTGATTGAATTTGCCGGACTGGGCGCCTGTCCCTTTGCGGCCATGATGCTGGCCGACATGGGAGCTGATGTCATTCGGATCGACCGGCGCGGAGGCGGTGCCCTCATGCTCTCCGGCGATCCACGCCGCGACGTTCTCAGTCGCGGGCGCCGGTCGATTCAGATTGACCTGAAGCAGGAAGCCGGGGTGGCACTGGCGCTGCGCCTCGTGGTCACAGCCGATGCTCTTCTCGAAGGTTATCGTCCCGGCGTGATGGAAAGGTTAGGGCTCGGGCCGACAGTGTGTCTCACACGCCATCCCCGGCTTGTCTACTGCCGGGTCACTGGTTGGGGCCAGACCGGACCGCTTGCACCGCGTGCCGGTCACGATATCAATTACATTGCGGTTGCCGGCGCGCTCGGCGCCATCCGTGACGGGAGCGGTCGCCCGGTCCCGCCGATCAACTATCTTGCCGATTTTGGCGGGGGCGGGATGTTGGCGGCGTTCGGCACGGTCTGTGCCATTCTGGAGGCACAACGGTCGGGAAGAGGCCAGGTGGTGGACGCCGCCATGACCGACGGTGTCGCCCTTCTGGGCAGCTTGATTTACGGGCTTCGGGCGCTCGGGTTTTGGCCTGGTGCGCCGGGGGAGAATCTGCTCGATGGTGGCGCTCCGTTCTATGATGTCTACCAGTGCGCGGATGAACGCTGGCTAGCGGTCGGTCCGCTCGAACCCAAATTCTTCGAGACCTTCATTTTGACCCTGGGTCTTGCGGAAGAATTCGCGACGGCCCAGACGGCCCCGGACGTCTGGCCCCGGCTCAAAGCCCGACTGAAAGATCTGTTCAGGACCAAACCCGCGCGGGAATGGGAGGCGCTGTTTGCCGCAACGGATGGCTGTGTGAGCGAGATTCTGGATCACTGGGAAGCCCCCGCTCATCCTCACAACAGGGCCCGGAAGACTTTCTTCACCGACGGGGAGGGAACACTGCAACCGGCTCCCGCGCCTCGGTTCGATCGGACGCCCGGCGCGGTCCATCGTCTGCCGCCACGGCCCGGCGAACACAGCCGTGAAATCCTCGAAGAACTTGGCTGCTCGCCGAACGAGATCGACGAATTGATTAAGTTGGGTGCAGTCGCCCAGAGCTGAATTCAGACCTCGATATCGACCCGGCGCTGCTCTGCCCGGTGACGGGCGCTTTTATCATCTCTTAACTGGGCATCATTTCGGGCCTGGTCGTTGCGGGTCCGTTCGGCCCGTTCCGCTTCCTTGCGCTCCACATGGGAATCGTCCGCCCGTCGGCGCGTGACACTCGCCGCCTGAGCCGCCTCTGACCGGTCAACCGGGGCAAATTGTGCGGCTTGCGCCGCTGATCTGATTTCCATGGTGCCCTCCTACGGCGCCAAGACAAACGGGAGCAGGTTAAAACTAAAGGGGTAACTTTAAAATTTGGTTAACACATGCAAGGCGCTTTGCACGACGCGACCGAACCGGTATGCTGCGGGTCTTCAACAGCCTATCAAGAGAGAGGGGTCGCAGAAGGCGGCCATGAAGCAACGCACATTCTTCATGATTTCAGATGGTCGGGCGCTCGCCCACATCTTCTGCGTCGTCACGGGCCTGATGCTCCTCGTTGGCTGCGCGGCAACGACCACAACGGTCCAGGACGCTTCCCCAGGGGCGTCCGATCTGAAGTTCGACGCCGACGCCATTGTGCGAGTCGCCGACCGGCTACGCCAAACCGGCGACTATATGTCTGCGCTTCACATGTACCGCCGCGTGCGCGAACAGGACCCGGGCAACATTGCCGCCCTTCTGGGCGAGGGGGAGATCCTGCTTGGCCTAGGGGCCTTCGCGCAAGCCGAACTGCGATTTCGCGCGGCCCGGGATGCCGGGGACAACAGCAGCCGTTCGGCCGCGGGCCTCGGCCGTTCGCTGTTACGGCAGAATCGGCCCGCCGAGGCCCTGGCCTTTTTTGAGAAAGCACTGGAAGACCCGGCTGCAACTCGCGAAATTTTCAATGGATATGGCGTAACTCTCGATCTTCTGGGACGACATGCCGACGCCCAGATCGCCTACAGTAGAGGCCTCGACCGCACGCCGGGCAGCGCCATTCTCACGAACAATCTGGCGCTTTCTTTTGCGCTTTCCGGGGATTTTCCCGCAGCGATCAGAATCCTGAGCGACTTGGTAACGGCCCGCCCGGACGCCGAAGGCGCGCGGGAGAACCTGGCGCTGGTTTACGGATTGTCCGGCGACATGGCGGCGGCGCGCAATGTGGCGCGCCTTGACCACCAGGGCGATGAGCTGGAGCGCCGGCTCGATTACATCGAACGCATTGCGTCCCTGCCACCGGATCGGCGGAGCGAGGCGATCATTCTCGGGGTGATACCCGAGGCCGCGGGCGCCGCGGCCAGTGACGTCCCGCCAGCAACACCGGGGCCGAAAACCGGGGGCGGTACGACGCCAGACCCTGAATCATCTCCCGAGCCAGCTCCTGGACTGGCCCCTGAACTGGCCGAAGAGCCGACCTATCTGGTGCAGCTTGGCGCCTATCTGGGCGAAGGGCGGGCGCGCGCCGGTTGGGCGGAGCTTAAGAGCCGCGCCCCTGATGTCCTGGGAACTCTTGATCCCACCCTGGAAAGCGCCATGGTGGATGGATCGGAGGTGGTCCGCCTCGGTATCCTGGTGGCCGGGGGCTACGCCGCGGCCGACGCCCTGTGCGCCACGTTGAAAGGAGCCGGGGTGGATTGCCTGGTGCGGCGCGCCGAGACCCGCTCGAAAGACGTCAAGGACAAGGGTTCCGCCCCGTCTGATGGTGCGCTATAAGGCGAGCAGACGCTAAGCACGAGGGCGAAAATCAATGACGCACCCCGCGAAAACCAAGATTTCCGGCGCCACGAAAGGGGGCCACGCCCGGGCGGTCACTTGTCGGGACATGACCGATGTGCGGCGTGAAATCGATCGCGTCGACCGGGCCATCGTGGCACTTGTTGCCGAGCGTCAGAACTACATCGAACAAGCCGGGCGCATCAAGACAGGTCGAGACACGGTGCGGGATCCGGCCCGGATCGAAGATGTGATCGCCAAAGTGCGCGCTGCGGCGGCACGGGAAGGAGCGCACCCCGATCTGCTGGAGACGGTATATCGCGCCATGGTGGAATGGTGCATCAAATACGAATTTACCGTTTTTGACGCTTGGGCGTGCCGCGAGGAAACACCGGAACGACAGGAACAGGAAGGCTAAACCCATGCAATTCTACAAGGTCACACTGGAGCTGGCGCGCACCAAGGAATTTCCCCAAGGCAGCGCCCGCCACGGCTATCACCTGGTCGTTCCACTGGACGAGTCCGGCCAACTGGACGTGGAAAGTTGGCGCGAGAACAAGAAAAAATGCACGGTACACCGCTTCTGGGAAGGCGAAGACGACCAACACGGTCACCTCATCCATACCCGGCATCGCACCTGGGCTTTTTCCTATGCCCCCGGAGAGGACGATGACGAGCCCCTGTTTCATCTCGAAAGTCACCGGCTTCGTCCCGGCGAGTACATCTCAATCCGGGAACATAATGGCGAAACATTGCCGTTCCTGGTGACCGAGGTCATACCCCTCTAGACCCAGCCACCAATCATCCGTCGGGCTGGAGCCGCATGATCCTGCGTTAACGGCACGCCCCCTAGATCGCGCATATTCGTCGATCCGTTGGGCGACGATGGTTGACAAACCCGGAGGACGACGCCGACGTCAACGGTGTCGCGCGCAGACAACGAGCGATACTCATTATCCCGGTGACAACAGCGATCCAGATCAGGGGAACCAGAACAAGACCGAGAGCGTGAAGAACGGTTTCCATGGAGCTGCACCTTAAATGTTCGCCGAATGTTCTTGCCGGCCAGAATGCCCCATACAGACACGTCCGTCAAGAACAAATAACGAACATAAGCTGGGCGGGAACACGGATCCCTGGCAAAAGACCGAGGGCACCCCGAGCGTCGCGAGCCCACTATGGGGAGCCCAAAAGGGTGAGTCTCATTAAGAGCCATGAGCCAGGCGCACCCCAGCCATGCCCCGGCCAGGGATTGACTTGGATCAATGTGGGCGACAGGAATGTGGCTTAGAACCCCCGGGAACATTCAGACTGGTTTTCCGGCGTCGGACTGTTACCATTCAGTTGGGCTGATTCCACGTTTACTAAAGGGACAACAGGAGCTTCCCTCCATGATCTCCGCACAACGATCCGACTACGCGGTGGCCGTCGCGGAACTTGCGACCGCCGCTGCGCTGGTGCTGGCGACGGTGCTTTCCATATTCCTGGCGGCCGGAGGCGATGACCCGGTTATGCGCTTCCATGGGTACATCATGGCGGCGGCCGCGGGCCTCGGCGTCTTCGCAGTGTTCAACAAACGGTTCAATCGTCGTGAAGGGGTCTCACGGGATGATCCGGCCGGTTACAACGACGAGGTGATAAGGGCCGGCGTCATCGCCTCTATGTTCTGGGGCATCGCCGGATTCGCCGCCGGCCTCTATATTGCTCTGGAGCTGGCTTTTCCCGGCCTGAATTTTGATCTCCCGTGGCTTAATTTTGGCCGCTTGCGGCCGCTGCATACCTCGGCGGTGATCTTCGCGTTCGGGGGCAATGTGCTGATTGCCACGTCGTTCTATGTGGTGCAGCGCACCTGCAAGGCACGGCTGGCAGGTGAGATTGCCCCGTGGTTTGTGTTTTGGGGATATCAACTTTTTCTTGTGTTGGCGGCCACTGGATATCTGCTGGGCGCGACCCAGTCCAAGGAATATGCCGAGCCCGAGTGGTATGCGGACCTTTGGTTGACCATCGTCTGGGTGGTGTATCTCCTGGTGTTTCTTGGCACCATCTGGCGGCGGCGCGAGTCCCACATCTTTGTGGCCAACTGGTTCTATCTGGCGTTCATCGTCACCATTGCCATGTTGCATATTGTCAACAACCTGGCGGTGCCGGTCTCGCTCACCAGTTCCAAGAGCTATGTTCTGTTTGCCGGTGTGCAGGACGCCATGACCCAGTGGTGGTATGGTCACAACGCGGTGGGTTTCTTCCTGACCGCCGGCTTTCTCGGAATCATGTATTATTTCGTGCCCAAGCGGGCGGAACGGCCGATCTACTCCTATCGGCTCTCGATCATCCACTTTTGGGCTTTGATTTTCCTCTACATCTGGGCCGGGCCGCACCATCTCCACTACACGGCATTGCCGGACTGGGCGCAGACCCTGGGCATGACCTTTTCGATCATGTTGTGGATGCCGTCGTGGGGCGGCATGATCAATGGCCTGATGACGCTTTCCGGCGCCTGGGACAAGCTCAGAACCGACCCGGTGGTGCGGATGCTGGTGGTCTCTGTCGCGTTCTACGGCATGAGCACCTTCGAAGGTCCGCTCATGTCGATCAAAGCGGTGAACTCGCTGTCCCACTATACCGACTGGACCATCGGACATGTGCATTCTGGCGCGCTCGGCTGGGTCGGGTTTGTCAGCTTCGGCGCACTTTATTGCCTTGTGCCATGGCTGTGGAAACGCGAGGGGCTTTATTCGCTCAAACTGGTGGGATGGCACTTCTGGATCTCGACACTGGGCATTCTCCTGTACATCACGGCAATGTGGGTGTCGGGGATCATGCAGGGCCTGATGTGGCGCGCCTATGACAGCTTCGGGTTCCTCGAATATTCGTTCGTGGAATCCGTCGAGGCCATGCATCCGTTCTATCTGGTGCGGGCGTTGGGCGGCGCGCTCTACGTGGCCGGCGCGCTCATCATGGCTTACAACCTGTGGCGTACCGCGCGGGGCGACGTTCGTGCGTCGGAAATGACACCCGCAGTGGTTCCTGCGCAATAGGAGGGGCATGATGAAACACGAAGTCTTCGAAAAGAACTCGATCCTCCTGTTGATCGGGGTCCTGATTGTGGTCTCCATCGGCGGAATCGTTGAAATCGCGCCCCTGTTCTATCTCGAAAACACCGTGGAAAAGGTGGAAGGTGTGCGCCCCTATACGCCCCTGGAACTCAAGGGACGCAATATCTATGTGCGGGAGGGCTGCTACACCTGTCACAGCCAGATGATCCGCTCGCTCAGGGACGAGGTGGAACGCTACGGGCACTATTCGCTGGCGGCTGAGAGCATGTATGACCACCCCTTCCAGTGGGGGTCGAAGCGCACCGGACCGGATCTGGCCCGGGTCGGGGGCAAATATTCCGACGAGTGGCACCGCGAACACATGATCGACCCGAGAAGTGTGGTGCCCGAGTCGATCATGCCCGGCTATCCGTTCCTGGCGCAAACCGAACTCGACTACAAGGATGTTGCCCGGGACCTTATGGCGAACCGGGCGGTGGGCGTGCCCTACACTGACGACCAGATCGCCAACGCAGCCGCCGATCTGGAAGCGCAGCTGGACCCGTTCTCGGACAACTACGACGCATTCCTCGAACGCTATCCAGGCGCCAACGTTCGTGATTTCGATGGCAATCCCGACATGATTTCAGAGCTGGATGCCCTTATCGCCTACTTGCAGATGCTCGGCTCACTTGTCGACTTCGACGTCTACAAGGCCGAAGACTTCTATCGGTAGGAGCGGAGACGTGAACCTCACCTATGCCGAGGTATCGCACTTCGCCCAGACCTGGGGTCTGGTTTTTCTGGTGGCCCTGTTCCTGGGCGGTGTGATCTACGCTCTTTGGCCATCGAACAGGACGCGGTTCGACAGGGCCAGCCGCCTGCCGCTCGAGGATGATGACGATACGCCGAAGGAGAGATGACCGTGGCGACCGATCGCTCAGAGGACACGGAGGCCCCGGAACGGGATACCACCGGACATGAATGGGACGGCATCAAGGAATATGACACGCCCCTGCCCAAATGGTGGCTCTATACCTTTTACGCCACCATCCTGTGGTCCATCGCCTATTGGGTGGTCATGCCGTCCTGGCCGCTTGTGGAGAGTTACACGCGAGGCCTGCTCGGGTATTCCCAGCGCGAGATCGTGACCGATGCGGTGGCGGCCGCCAACGCGGCACGGACGGAAAAGGGTAAGGCCCTTCTTGACGCGTCCCTCGCCGAAATCGAGCGGGACCCCGATCTTCTCAGATATGCACTCGCTGCGGGCGACGCCGCGTTTGGCGATAACTGTGCCCCCTGTCACGGCACCGGCGCGCAGGGTGGCAGAGGGTATCCCAACCTCAATGATGACGCGTGGCTTTGGGGCGGCACGCTTGAGGACATTCACACGAC